>NZ_CAURKP010000004.1:0-96673 GCF_963525155.1 uncultured Rhodococcus sp. | reverse complement strand
CGACCCCCCCCCCCCAGCCCGGTCCGATTGCCCGGCCCGCACAGCTCCCCTCAAAACCGGCGTGCCCATGTAAACCCGGGGGGGGTTAAAAACGGCCCCACAGCAGGGTTATGCCCCTACATCGTCGAGCGACTCACCCTTCGTCTCACGCATGACCAGCAGCGCGACAAAAGTCAGCGTCGCCGCTACGAGAAGATAGATGCCGACCCAACCGACGCCGTAGTTCTTCGCGAGGTAGACGGCGATGAACGGCGCCACCGCTGCGCCCAGAATACTGGCCGTGTTGTACGCGATTCCCGAGCCCGTGTAGCGGACGTTGGTCGGGAAGAGTTCCGGGAGAACGGCACTCATCGGGCCGAAGGTCAGGCCCATGAGCAGCATGCCCACGATGAGGAACGCCAACATGCGACCGTCGTTCATTCCGTCCGGTTCGAGGAAGACACCGAAGGTCAAGCCGAACACCATGATCAGACCGGTGATGATCAGCAAGGTGATACGACGCCCGTAACGGTCGGCGAGCCAACCCGAGACCGGCACGGCAGCAGCGAAGAACACGACTGCGATCAACTGCAGGACAAGGAAATCGGTGTACTTGAAGCCCGCACCGGTTCCACCGTCGGCCGCCGTCTTGCCGGTTCCGTGGCTGAGAACCCAGGTGGTCATGATGTAGAACAGCGTGTACGTCGCGAGCATCACGAACGTACCGATGATCAGCTGACGCCAACTGGTCTTGAACACCTCGGCCACCGGAGTCTTGACCTTCTCGCCGCGCTCGACTGCGCGCGCGAACACCGGGGTTTCCTCGAGCTTGAGCCGGACGTACAGGCCGATCATCACCATGATTGCGCTGAGCAGGAACGGAATTCGCCATCCCCAACTCAGGAAGGCACCCTCGAGGTCCGGGCTGGAATTGTCGTGGTTCATGAACAACGTGATGATCAGGAACAGTCCGTTGGCCATGAAGAAGCCGATGGGCGCACCGAGTTGCGGCCACATCGCCGCCCAGGCCCGCTTGCCTTCCTTGGCGGTCTCGGTCGCGAGCAGCGCCGCACCCGACCATTCGCCGCCGAGCCCGAGACCCTGGCAGAAACGCATGAGCGCCAACAACGCCGGGGCCAGCAGTCCGATCTGGTGATAGGTCGGCAGTAGTCCGATGAGGAAGGTCGCTATGCCCATCGTCAGCAACGAGCCGACCAGAGTTGCCTTGCGTCCGACGCGGTCACCGAAGTGTCCGAAGAGAATCGAACCGAGGGGACGGGCGACGAACGCGAGTCCGAACGTCGCCAACGACGCGAGAAGCGCGGTGGTGTCGTTGCCCTTCGGGAAGAACAGGTGCGGGAACACCGATACTGCCGCTGTTGCATAGATGTAGAAGTCGTAGAACTCGATGGACGTACCCACCATGCTGGCGACCACGATTCGGCTGCGCGGCACTCCGGCGACGGTATCTGCGTCGCCGCCCTCCGGCTTGGGTGGATTCTCACTGACTGACGTGCTCAAAACATGCTCCTGCGCCGTTATACGAAAGATGTCCAATTGGTGGGATAGTGTCCCAATCAGTAGGAATTGAACACCCGCGGGGTTTTCCGACGCAAATTCGGTTCGCGAATTCGGCACAGCGGGCAATCCGCGATAAAATTCCGTAAAGGTGAGCCGGGAAGTCTGGTCGGCACGTGCATTCGATGCGTCACAACGTCGATCACGTTCATGTCTGTTGCATCCGAATTCGGTTGCACGAACAAAGGTCGTCCCCACGCGTGATCTCCACCCTGCGTTCCGAACTGTCCCGCTACCTCCGCACCGAAACGGTGGGCGGATCGATCCTCCTGATCGCTGCCGCCCTCGCTCTGATCTGGGTGAACTCTCCTTTCGGTGAGAGCTACATCGCACTACGTGACTTCCAGATCGGTCCGTCCGCACTCCATCTCGACCTCAGCTTGGGCACGTGGGCGCAGGACGGACTGCTTGCCGTCTTCTTCTTCGTCGCCGGCCTCGAACTCAAACGTGAACTGGTGGTCGGCGAACTCGCGGACCGCAAAGCCGCGATGCTCCCGATCATCGCGGCGTGCGGCGGCGTCCTGGTCCCCGCGATCATCGCGGCGTCCATCGGTTTCGGCACGCCCGGCATGGACAAGGGCTGGGCCATTCCCGTCGCGACGGACATCGCTTTTGCCCTCGGCGTGCTCGCGCTGACAGGCTCGAAGATCCCGGCGAGCGCCCGAGTTTTCCTGCTCAGCCTGGCCGTCGTCGACGATCTGCTCGCGATCATCCTCATCGCCGTACTGTTCACCGGTTCCCTCGCGATGTTGTGGCTGCTGACCGCGGCCGCAGCCCTGGCTGCCTACGCCTACGCCCAACACAAACGCATCACGACGCCGTTCCTCTACGTCCCGCTGGCACTACTGACCTGGTACGCGATGCACGAAGCGGGGATACACGCCACACTCGCGGGCGTCGCGCTCGGCTTACTCACCCGGGTGAGGCGCGATCCGGACGAGGAGTACGCGCCCGGTAGCCGTCTCGAGCACCGTATTCAGCCCTACTCTGCAGGCTTCTGTGTCCCCGTCTTCGCACTGTTCGCCTCCGGTGTTCCGATCAACGCGGCGGTGCTCGGCGACATTTTCACCGACCCCGTCGGGCAATCGGTTGTCGTCGGTCTTCTGGTCGGCAAAACCGTCGGAATCTTCGGAATTTCCCTGCTCGCGATCAAATTGGGGATAGCAACCAAACCCAAGACACTGGAATTGAGAGACATGTTTGCCCTCTCAGTTCTCGGTGGCATCGGGTTCACCGTTAGCCTGCTTGTAGCAGACCTCGCATTGGACGGGGTCGGCGATGGCAGCGAGGCCGAGATAGCGAAGGCCGCAGTTCTCGTGACATCGTTGGTGGCATCGCTGATCGGATCAGCGCTGCTGTGGCGACGTGGACGAGTTCATGCGGCTCGAGACGACGCTTCCACCGCCATTGCCACGGACGCGAGAGAACTACCTGGAGAGGTCGACAAGTGAGCTTGACCAACGGAGAGAGCCAGCGCTTCACCGGAGATGGAGTACCGAACACGGTCTCGTCCATCCCTCTCACCGATGTGGACGCCCGCACGCCGGGCGAGGCCACCATCGGGGCCCTCGTCAAGGACGCGACCGCACAGGTCTCCACCCTCGTGCGCGCCGAGGTTGAACTTGCCAAGGCCGAGGTCACGGGCGAGGTCAAGAAGGGTCTGCAGGGCAGTGTCTTCTTCATCCTGGCCTTCACGGTTCTGCTGTTCAGCTCGTTCTTCTTCTTTTTCTTCTTGGCCGAGATGCTCGACACCTGGGTGCCGCGCTGGCTGGCGTTCCTCATCGTCTTCCTGATCATGGTGGTGACCACCGCGATTCTGGCGCTGCTCGGTTATCTGCGCGTGCGCAAGCTGAGGGCTCCGGAGAAGACGATCGAATCGCTCAAGCAGGCCAAGAACGTCATCCCCGGCAGCCATGACGACGCAAAGCCGTCGGTCGATTTCAACGCGCGCCGGTAGCGAGTCTGATCGAAAGTGGCAGCCCCAGATCCATCCACCGTCAGGTTCGACGGCCCCTGGATTCACCGGGACATTCACGCCAACGGCATCCGGTTTCACGTCGTCGAGGTAGGCGACGCGGAGCCGGATGCTCCGTTGGTGGTGCTTCTGCACGGATTCGCCGACTTCTGGTGGTCCTGGCGCCATCAATTGACGGCACTGTCCGAGCAGGGCTTCCGCGTCGTCGCGATGGACCTTCGTGGGTACGGCGATTCCGACAAGCCCCCTCGTGGCTACGACGGTTGGACGCTCGCCGGTGACGTAGCCGGCCTCATTCGTGCGATGGGTTACGGCAAGGCCACGCTGATCGGTCACGCCGACGGCGGGTTGGTGTGCTGGGCGACCGCGCTCCTGCATCCACGCCTGGTGCGGTCGATAGCGCTGATCTCGTCTCCACACCCGATGGCGCTCAAGAAAGCAGTCGTCCGCGACCCCTATCAGCGCCGCGCGCTTTTGCCCTCGTTCCTGGCCTATCAGGTACCGCTACGCCCGGAACGTCGGTTGACGGCCGACAACGGCGCCGAAGTGGAGCGTCTGGTTCGCTCGCGGTCGGGCCCCACCTGGCCGCAGCAACCCGAATTCGCAGACGTCATGAGCAAGATGCGGTCCGCGATCCGGATCCCGGGCGTCGCGCATTCCACGTTGGAGTACCAGCGTTGGGCCTTCCGCAGCCAGCTCCGCCCCGAGGGCCGACGTTTCATGCGTTTGATGGATCAGGTTCTTCGCATTCCGATCGTCCAGATTCACGGCGAACTCGACCCGTACGTGCTCACCCGTACCGTGCGTCGCGACAAGCACTGGGCTCCCGGCGAGAAACTGCGCACCATTGCCGGAGTCGGTCATTACGCGCATCAGGAAGCCCCCGAGCGCGTCAATCGCGAACTCGGGGACTTCCTCCTTACGGAGAAGTGACCGCTACAGGATGCACGCGCCCGTCGGTACGGGCGTCGATGCCGAGGCAGCCGCGTTCAACTGGCGCGAGACTTCCTGCGCGGTGAGGACGAATCCGGTGTCACTGTCGTCGACGGCAGCGCCGAACACGACGCCGAGGACCCGCCCCTGATCGTCGACCATCGGTCCACCCGAGTTGCCCTGCCGGATGGATCCGCGGACGGTGTAGACCTCACGCTGGGTGGTTCCGGCCTTGTAGATGTCCGGCCCGTTCAGGTTCAGGACCTCACGAACGCGGGCTGCGCTGGCCGTGTACGGACCACCGCCGGGGAAACCGAGCACCAACGCGTTGTCACCGGTCCGAGCCTGCTCCGGAGCGAACGGCAGCACCGGCGCGTCCAATCCGGGAACCGCCAGAATCGCGATGTCCACGGCGGAGTCGAAGAGAACCACCTGTGCGGGCAGTGCGCCCTCCATGGTGTCCACGGTGATGCTCTCGGTTCCGGCAACCACGTGGGCGTTGGTCATGACGCGTTCGGGGGCGACGATGAATCCGGATCCCTCGAGCGCGCGCTGGCAACTCGGTGCGACGCCGTTGATGCGGAGAACACTCGGACGCAACTGCGCCGCCAACGGACTGGCGAGAACGCTCGCGTCGGGTGCTTCGACCTCGGTGATGGGCGTGCGCCCGAACGGGCCGATGACGTCCGGCAGGCCGGAGGTGTCGAGCAGCGCCGAGAACTCGGTCGGGATGCGGCGCAGCCACTGCGGCGCCACTTCGTCCACGCTGGCGAGAACGTCCGAACCACGAACAGCTGCGGCAATGTTCGGCTGCGACGAGGAAGTGAGCGGAATCGCGAGCAACCACGCCGCGACCACGACAGCCACCGCCTGTAGACCCGCACCGATGACGCTGTCGACGGATCGCGCCGTCGGACTGTGCATTCCGCTGCGTGCCGCGCGTCCGAGCACCATGCCGGCGACCTCGCCGATGATGACCAACACCACGATCAGCGAGATGCCCGCGAGGATGCGCAGCTTGCCTTCGGTGACGTGCACGAGCAGGTGCGGCGCCAACAGAATCCCGGCGACGGCGCCGAGGATCACGCCGACGAACGCCAGCGCCGACGCCACCGCGCCCTGACGCCATCCGGACGTGGCCGCGATGAGGGCGACCAGAACGATGGCGATGTCCACCCAACGAGAACCTGTCATCGCGGCACCGCCGAATCCTCGACACCTTCACCGAACTCGGACAGCGCTGTGTCCAGGTCTCTCACGTCCTCGTAGTTCCACGGAATCTCCCAGCCCGACACCGTGAACAGCGCCGCGAGGATTCCTGCTGTGAACCCCCAGACCAGCATGCCGTCGACGCGGAACGCCGGGCCCTGGTACCCGAGGGGATGGCGAACCTGAAACCGGTTGTCGGGGTCGAGCAACGTGCGCAGCGGCACCCTGGCCACCCGTCCGACCTCGCCCTCGTCCTGAATGCCCACCGTCGTCGGCTGCTCCCAGTAGCCGAGCACCGGCGTCACGTCGAAACCCGACGGCGGGATGAAGATCTCCGGCAGCACGGTGAGCGGCTGAACTCCGCTCGGATCGAGCCCGGTCTCTTCCTGCGCTTCACGCAGCGCGGTGCCGACGGGGCCGTCGTCGCCCGGATCGGCGGCACCGCCCGGGAATGCGACCTGTCCGCTGTGCTGACGCATCGTCGACGCCCGTTGGGTCAGCAGGACGTCTGCGCCCTCCGGCAAGCCGCCGACGGCGAGAGGGTCGGCCTCACGCGGTCCGCCGAAGAGCACGAGCACCGCGGCCGGACGCGTCACGGTGCCGCGCGGCGCGCGACGCTCGAGGACGGGGTTGTTCCGATGGGGATCGGGGGGCTGAGTGCTGGCGACAGCGCGCAACCACTCGGGAACCGGTGTACTCATACGACGACTCCCAGATATTGCGCCGCAGCGGCGGCGATCTCGTCCGCACTGCGGAAGGGTTGGGGCAAGACCTTGGCGACTGTTCCATCCGCGCGCACGAGCACCGACACCGGCAGCACCGGCGGTGCGCCCACTGCGATCCGTACCTTGCCGTCACCGTCCTGGACGCCGGGCAAACGCACCGAGTAGTCGATGAGTCGCGTCAAAGCGTTCTCCTGATTCGGATCCGAATGCACGGTCAGCACGTTGATGCTGCCGTCGGCGCGCTCCGCGAATTCCTGAAGGTACGGAAGCTCTTCGGCGCATGGCGCGCACCAGTACGCCCACAGATTGAGCAGAGTCGGCTTTCCGCCCACCGCTGCGGCAAGGTCGACGGGCGCTCCGTCGGAGACGCAGTCGAGGGTGATTCCGGCGAGAGCCGAGCCGGCAGGCGCTTCGCCGGTCGGAGTCGGGCAGGAAGCCAGAGCCGCCTGGCTACGGAGTTGATCGAGCGATTCCGACGACGGAGTGAACGTCGGCGGCTGATACGCGGACGAGGACGGGCCCGTCGAGGTGGGCGTCGTGTCGTCTCCCCCGCGCGGCCAGATCGCCACGACGAGAGCCGCGACGACCACGAGCGCAGCGAGAGACCATCTTCCGGCACTTGTCATCGGCGATCACAACCCTGCCAGGGCGAGCAGATGATCGGTCTCGGGGCCTTTCACCAGGGCCGCGGCCTCGGTTTTGTCGGTCGGGCCGAGACCGTACGACGGGCAGTCCTTGGCCAGAACACACACACCGCATGCGGGCTTGCGCGCGTGGCAGACCCGTCGGCCGTGAAAGATCACGCGATGCGAGAGCAGAGTCCATTCCTTACGTTCGATCAGTGCCCCGACGGCGTGTTCCACCTTGACGGCATCTTCTTCCTCGGTCCACTTCCACCGACGCACGAGCCGACCGAAGTGGGTGTCGACGGTGATTCCCGGAATGTCGAAGGCATTGCCCAGCACGACGTTCGCGGTCTTGCGTCCGATGCCTGGGAGTTTCACCAGATCTTCGAGCTTGTTCGGGACCTGCCCGTCGTGGCGTTCGAGTAGCGCCTGACCGAGTCCGATCAGCGACGTCGTCTTGTTCCGGTAGAAGCCGGTGGAGCGGATGTACTCCTCGAGTTCGGTCCGATCGGCTTCCGCGTATGCCTTTGCGTCGGGATAACGGGCGAAGAGTGCCGGCGTGACCATGTTGACGCGGACGTCGGTGCATTGCGCCGACAGGATTGTCGCCACTGCCAGTTCCAACGGAGTCGTGAAGTCGAGTTCGCAGTACACGTGTGGGAAAGCCACAGCGAGCTCACGATTCATCCGACGCGCCCGGCGTACCAATCCGAGGTGTGATTCTTCCTTCCGCGCACCCCCCGAACGCGGTTTCTTCCGCTGCTCTGAACTGCCTGTCGGGGTGGTCTGCACTCAGACAACTGTACGGATACGACATGAGTGGAGACTCCGTCGTGTCGATTCTGAGACCTTCGACGTGTTTACTTCCCCCTATGCAAGGACTCGCAGTAATTCTCTTTCCGCTACTGCTTATGCTCTTTGCCCTGGCGATGGAACGAGTCGAAGGGCGATTGCGTCGGCTCTCGGTCCAAGAGCATGAAGTAGAAGACTTCCTCGACCAGGCAAGTCACGACGACGTCGCCCGCCTGGCAAGCGATGGGTTTCCCCATGCGTTCGCCCGCTTCCACCGGAAGCGTAAGGGCCGTCAGTCGGAGGCTCCCGAGAGCGCCAGCCTGGGCGAAATCCGGACACAACGGGCAAGTTGACGGCCATACAAAGTAGTCACCGCAGCGGATTCCGGAAGAATTTTCGGCTCTTACGTGGCATCAATCACTCGTCGCGAGCTAACGGGACGTAGACTTCGATGCCGTACCTGTTGCATTGAACACAGATTGCATTGGACACAGTGTCTCACTCATGAGGGCTGAGCCTGTGTACGACGGTTTGTGCGCAGCGAGGGTACAAAGATAGATAGCGCAAAAATGACACCACAAACGAACAAATCCCAACAAGGAGCGCACGTGGACGACGTCCTGGCAAGAGCCGGCATCTTCCAAGGAGTCGAGCCCTCAGCGGTAGCGGCGCTGACAAAGCAGCTGCAGCCCGTCGACTTCCCCCGTGGACATGTCATCTTCAACGAAGGTGAACCCGGTGACCGCCTGTACATCATCGTGTCCGGCAAGGTGAAGATCGGTCGACGCTCACCCGACGGTCGCGAGAACCTGCTGACGATCATGGGCCCGTCCGACATGTTCGGCGAACTGTCCATCTTCGACCCCGGCCCCCGCACCTCGACGGCTACGACCGTCACCGAGGTTCGCGCCGTGAGCATGGACCGCGACGCTCTCAAGGCATGGATCCAGCAGCGCCCCGAGATCGCCGAGCAGCTTCTGCGCGTTCTCGCCCGCCGTCTGCGTCGTACCAACAACACCCTGGCCGACCTGATCTTCACGGACGTTCCCGGCCGTGTCGCCAAGGCGCTCCTGCAGCTCGCGCAGCGCTTCGGCACTCAGGAAGGTGGCGCCCTGCGCGTCACTCACGACCTCACGCAGGAAGAGATCGCCCAGCTCGTCGGCGCTTCCCGCGAGACCGTCAACAAGGCGCTCGCTGATTTCGCACACCGCGGATGGCTTCGCCTCGAAGGCAAGAGCGTCCTGATCTCGGATTCCGAGCGCCTCGCTCGTCGCGCGCGCTAGCTCTTCCTGTTCGACTCTTTCGGCCGCTCCCGCTTCGGTGGGGGCGGCCGAAGTCGTTCACTGGACTCTTGTTGTACCTATCGGTAAAATCTGTACCGATAGGTACATATCTGATCGAGAGGCCCCGCAATGACCGTCCGAGCACCGATTCCGCCCTTCACTCACGAAACTGCCGTCCAAAAGGTCCGCCTCGCCGAGGACGGATGGAACTCACGCGATCCGCACAAGGTGTCGCTGGCCTACACGCCGGACAGTTGGTGGCGTAATCGGTCGACGTTCGTCACCGGCCGATCCGAGATCGTCGAACTTCTGACCGAGAAGTGGACCCGCGAACTGGACTACCGGTTGATCAAAGAGTTGTGGGCACACGGCGACGACCGCATCGCAGTGCGATTCGCGTACGAGTGGCACGATCACGACGGGCAGTGGTTCCGCTCCTACGGCAACGAGAACTGGGAATTCGACGCCGACGGACTCATGCACCACCGTCATGCCAGCATCAACGACGTTTCCATCGAGGAGTCCGAGCGAAAGTTCTTCTGGGATCCGACCGGACCACGCCCGCACGATCATCCGGGCCTGAGCGAGTTGGGTCTGTGATGAAAGGATGAATCCATGGCCAGACAGGTAGCTGAACGCTCGGACACGATTCCCGCTCTCGCGAACGTGTTTCGAACCTACGGGTTCGACGGAGCAAGCCTGGCCGTCATCACCGAACACACCGGTTTGGGCAAAGGCAGTCTCTACAACTTCTTTCCGCGCGGGAAGGAAGAGATGGCCGAGGCGGTGCTCGACGAGGTCGACGGATGGTTTCGCAGCGAGGTCTTCGAACCTCTTCGAGCAGAATCGGTTCCACCGAGGCAGCGCATCCAGAGCATGTTCGCTACCGCGGGCGACTACTTTCGGTCAGGGCAACGCATTTGCCTGTTCGGCGCATTTGCACTCGGTGAAGAGCGAAACCGCTTCGGCGCCAGGGTCCGAACATACTTCGACGAATGGACAGCGGCTCTCGAGGCGGCACTCGTCGGTGCCGAAGATTCCATCGGACTCGCCGAAGAAGCCGTGGCCGGGATCCAAGGGGCGATCGTGCTGTCCCGGGCACTGGACGACGGTTCCGTATACAGCCGAGTGACGACGCGACTCGAAGATCGACTGGTACAGGCACTCACGCCGTAACGCATACCGCACGACCACAAAGGCATTTGTGCCGCGGCATCCACCTGGCATGCTCGAAAAAGCATGCACAAGAAGAAAGGAACCCATGCCCTCGTTCGAGACGGTGATCGCATCCACCCCTTCGGGGAAGGTCCGCGGCCGAAAGCGTGACGGTTCCTACTACTTCGGTGCGATCCCCTACGCCAGCGCACCGCGCTTCGAGAAGCCGCGACCGGTGGAACCGTTCTCCGACGTCTTCGACGCCACAGCGCTTGGAACGGTCTTCCCCCAACCACCTTCACGACTCGAACGCATCATGGGGCCACCGCTCCCCGAACCGGGGCACAGCGAGGACAGCTTCACCGTCACCGTCACAACCCCGTCGCTGACCGGTCATCGCCCGGTGATGGTGTGGCTTCACGGTGGCGGGTACTCCAGTGGCGGCGGCTCACTCCCCTGGTACGACGGCGGCGCTTTGTCAGCCGAGGGCGACGTCGTCGTGGTGTCGGTCAACTATCGCGTCGGCGTGCTCGGATACCTCCTCCTCGACGGCGTCAGCGAAGGCAATCTCGGGGTACACGATCAGATCGCGGCGCTCGAGTGGGTGCGCGAGAACATCGAGGCATTCGGCGGCGACCCAGACTCGGTCACCGTATTCGGGCAGTCGGCCGGCGCTCATTCCATTGTGAATCTGTTGAGCAGTAACAACTCTCGAACCCTGTTCCATCGAGCAATTCTGCAGAGCACCCCACGGCCGGACCTCAACTTCACGCAGGCTGCCGCGATCGAGAACGGGGAGACGTTTGCCCGACTGCTCGACGGAGATCCTCGGACCGCGCCGCTCTCCCACATTCTCGACGCATTCCGCGGCACGGCTGTCGAGTTCAGCCGGCGGTCCCCCAATGTCGTGCAACCGCCCTTCGCGCCGATCTCCGAACTGGAACCGGTGATCCGAACTTTCGAAACAGCGCTTGACGTCATCGTGGGATACACCCGAGACGAGGGATCTGCTTTCGTGCGCGACGTAGCGGGAGTACCCGATCCCGAACACGTCGCCGAAAAGGCACTGACACAGAACATGTTTGCCGAACCGGCAATGGAGCTGGCCGAGACCTTCACAGCGGCCGGCGCGTCGGTGTACACGTATCGCTTCGACTGGGCACCGACGGACGACGTCTTCGGGGCCACTCACTGCATCGAACTACCCTTCGTGTTGGGAACCGAGCAGTCCTGGCAGGGCTCACCGATGCTGGGCAGCAGCGGCTGGCAGAGCATCGACGCACTGGGCCGTCGGATACGCCGGCACTGGACGTCGTTTGCGCACGCGGGAAGTCCGGACAGCAGCGAAACCTGGGAGAAGTACACCTCGTCCCAATCGATCGGAATCACCTTCTCCTGAGCAACTTCGGGCGCCTACCCACCCGGAGAAATCCCGTCTAGGATTGCTCCATGGACATGCCCAAGCTCCTCGACGGGCGACTCAAACTCCGCCATCTCCTGCTCGTCGACGCATTGAGCCGTCAGGGCAGTGTGGTCGGCGCCGCTGCCGCACTTCACATCACGCAACCTGTCGCGACTCGGAGTCTGCATGACATCGAGTCCATTCTCGGTGTCTCGCTCTTCGACCGCGGGCCACGCGGCATCACCCCGACCATTTTCGGCGAGGCCTTCACAACTCATGCACGGGCCGTGATCGCGCAGCTGACCGAAGCCGGGCGACACGTCGTCGAACTTGCCGACGCCAATCGCGGAACCGTCATCGTGGGAACACATCTCGCCGGATCCAACGTGCTGCTTCCCGGCGCTATCGCGCGCCTGAAGGTTCACCACCCGTTGCTCACCGTCGTCGTGCGCGAAGGTACGCCAGAGCAGTTGCTCACCGATCTGGAAGCGGGCCGAATCGACCTGATCGTCGGCCGGCTCACCTCACCTACCGATGACACCGCGACAAGACGGAACCTCTACGCCGAATCCGTCGAACTCGTCACCCGCGTAGATCACCCGCTCGCTCACCGCGAGGACGTCCAACTCGAAGAACTACGCGGCTTCCCCTGGATCCTTCCCGGGGTCGAGACAGTGCTCCGCCGCGAACTCGAGGAGTTCTTCGCCCGCAACGGCTTGCCGTTGCCCGAAAATCGGGTCGAGGCAACCTCTTTCCTCACCGTGCGTCAGCTACTGGTCGAGACCGACATGATCGCGGTACTACCGAGCCTCATCCCCCGCGACGACGCGCGCTTGACCACCCTGTCCATCACACTCGATCCGATCGGGCACAGCGTCGGCATCACGTCGTCGGCGACTCGCACGTCGAGTCCGTCCGCGCAGGCCCTGATCGCGACGCTGGAGTCCTTTGCAACTGAGCTCATGCGACCGTGAAACGCCGATCGGCCCGTTTCCCTCCCGAGGGAACGGGCCGATGTCGGATCAATCCAGTACTCAGGCGTTTTCGGAGACGCGAATCTCCTCGTGCTCCAAGCCCCGCGACGAATCGGGGACAATCTTGAACAGTGCGATGGCGCCGACCAGGCTGATCGTGCATATCGAGGCGAGATACCAGGTCACACCAACCGAAGATCCGGTGGCGTCCAGCAGTGCGGTGGCGATCATCGGTGCCAGTCCACCGCCGAGAATCGCACCGCTCTGGAGGATCAGAGACGAGCCGGAATAGCGGACCTTGGCCGGGAAAGTGTCGGCGATGATGCTGCCCTGGACACAATGTGTGACCGGAACGATCAGGCCCATGCCCAGGAACGCGATGACGGCGACCATTTTGTTCTCGGTGTTGAGGAGCGGGAAGAACACGATGCACCACAACAGGATTGCAGCTGATCCGCCGATGAACATGTGCCGACGCCCGTACTTGTCGGCGATCTTTGTCCAGAACGGGATGGAAAGGAACCACAGGACTGCTGCCGCGGTCACGCTGAGCACCAGGAATTGCTTGTCGTAGCCCAGGTGTTGAGTTCCGTACGACAGGGTGAACACCATGAAGGCGTACGCCACGGCGGAGTTCGCCAAGCACGCGGCAAGCGTGAGAGACAAACGGGGGAAGCCGACCTTGAGCGACTCACGCAGCGGGAAGCGGACTATTTCGCCCTTCTCCATGATCCCGGCGAATGACGGCGACTCGGTGACGCGCAGGCGAATCACCAGACCGATCGCCACCAGAACGAAGCTGAGCAGGAACGGGATTCGCCAACCCCACGAAGCGAATGCCGAGTCCGACATCACGGCGTTGGTCGTCAGGAAGATGCCGTTGGCGAGAACCAGTCCGGCGGGTGTGCCCATCTGCGGGAAACCTGCATAGAGATTCTTCTGCCCTGCCGGCGCGTGCTCCATCGACATGAGTGTCGCGCCGGCGCCTTCACCGCCCAGACCGATGCCCTGAACGACGCGCATTGCCACCAGGAGGACGGGCGCCCAGAAACCGATGGAGTCGTAGTTCGGGATGAGGCCGATGAGTGTGGACCCGACGCCCATCATCACCAATGAGACCACGAGCGTGGCCTTGCGCCCGATCCGGTCACCGAAGTGCCCGAACACGAGTCCACCCACCGGCCGTGCAATGAACCCGACGGCGAAGGTGCTGAAGGCAGCCAGCGTGCCGGCCGTGGGGCTCAGGCTCGGGAAGAATTGTTTGTTGAAGATCAACGCGGCAGCTGTGCCGTAGAGGAAGAAGTCGTACCATTCGAGAGTTGTGCCGGCCAGGGTTGCCATGGCAACGCGGCTACGGGCCGCTTTCTCCGGCAACGGCTTTCCGTCGCTCGTAGTGCTGTTGGATATCTTGTCTGACATCGCGGAACCTATCGATTGGATGGGGCAGGCGGACGATGAAGTCTGTAGTCACCGACCCCGTCTTCGGGATTGTCGGTATCACGAGCGTCGTCGATCGTTGTGTGTGGAATTGTGCTCGCTCGAGACATGACTCACAAATGCCGAATTCACCGTCCGCCATACCGGAAAAGGTATAGCCGGGGCCTCAGACGAGACCCAGGAAGCGTTCGGCATTCCCCCGCGAAATCAGTTGGCGCGCAGTATCGTCCAAGAACTCACTCTTGCGAACCACCTCACCGACCGGACGCTCCCCCAAGGGATACGGGTAATCACTACCCACCATCACACGGTCCACCCCCACCGTGTCCACCAACAGTCGCAGCGCACGCTCGTCGAAGACGACGGAATCCACGTAGAACCTTCCCAGGTAGTGCGAAGGCGGGAACTGCGACGTACCGATGATGTCGTTGCGGCCGTGCCAGGCGTTTTCCATCCGGCCCAACCAGAACGCGAAAGATCCACCACCGTGCGCAAATCCGATCTTGAGACGATCGTCGATCTTGTCGAACACACCACCGAGAATCAGTGCGAGTATCGACAGGTGCGTTTCGGCCGGCATCGCAGTGAGCCACTGCGCCATCCAGCGATCGAGGCGCGGAGAGTTGGCCATGTCCCACGGGTGCACGAATACCGGCACGTCCAGCGACGCGCAGTGCTGCAGGAACGTCACCACGCCCTCGCTGTCGAGGTCCAGATCGCCGACATGATTGCCGATCTCGACACCGCGGTGCCCGTTCGCGATGCACCGCTCCAACTCACGGCACGCTGCGTCGGTGTCTTGCAGAGGCACCTGGCAGAACGGAATCAACCGATCCTTCGCCGGCTCCACGATCTCGAGTGCGAGGTCGTTGAAGATCCGTGCAATGCGACTTGCCTGCTCACCGCTCCGGCCGTAGTTGAAGAACGCCGGAGTAGGTGAGACGACCTGCGTCTGCACGCCGTCGGCATCCATGTCCCGAAGCCGCACCTCGGCGTCCCAGGCATCGGACTGGATGCGACGGAACTCCTTGGTGCCCATCATTATCATTGCTTCGGTTTCCGACTCGACCTTCAGCCACGGCGCTTGCGATCCCGCGTCTTCGGTCAGATCCGGCCACCCGTTGGGCACGTAGTGGGTGTGGATGTCGATCAGGTTGCTCATAGCTCAGCCCTTGCCGGGATGGAGCGTGCCGCACTTGTCACACGTGCGGGCTTCTTCGCTCTCGTAGAACTTGACGAACACCGGCGGAAGGTCGGCCACGATGTCGCGCACCTGAAGTTCGACCTCGTGAATCTTGTGATCACATTCGAGGCAGTACCACTGGAACTTCTCGAGCGTGCCTTCCTTGCGGACGCGTTCGATGACCAGGCCGATCGAGCCCGCGGTGGGACGCTGCGGCGAATGCGGAATGTCTCCTGGCAGCAACCAAGTTTCACCCTCGCGAATGTCGACGCGCTGAGGACCGTCTTCGGTCATGACATTGACGTGGATGTCGCCTTCGAGCTGGTAGAACCACTCCTCGTACGGATCGAGGTGGTAGTCGGTCCGCTGGTTGGGGCCGCCGACGACCTGCACGATGAAATCGTCTCCGAGCGCCATCGTCTGATTGTTGACTGGCGGCTGCAGGAGGTGGCGGTTGTCGTCGATCCACTTCTTGAAGTCGATGACGGGAGGAATCGTGGTCATGATGCATTCTCCGTATCTTCGGACGCCGAGCGTCGGGAGGCGGGCACGTACGCCACGCCGGAAATTTCGATGAGCAGGTGAGGGTGGGGCAGCTGGTGAACAGCCACAGTCGTTCTCGTCGGACCGTTTTCGTCGAACAGTTCGGCGTACACCTCGTTGTATCCGCCGAAGTCGTTCATCGATACCAGGTACGAGGTGACCTGAACCAGATCACTCAGTTCTCCACCCACTTCGGCGAGAATCGCCGCGATGTTCTCGATGACGGCACGCGTCTGCGCCCGAATGTCGAGCGCCGTGGTCCCCATCTCGTCGACCTCGACGCCGACAAACGTGTTGTCGGGTCGACGCGAACTGGTCCCGGAGACATAGACGAAATCGCCGACCACCTTGACGTGGGGGAACTTTCCGCGCGGCTTCGCCAGCTTCTCGATGACCTGCGCCCCACTCATCGCTTCACACCTTTCACCGTGACGGTTCCGAGTCCGTCGATCGTGCACTGTGCGACGCCCTCGTCGAGTCGCACAGCTGCTGTGGCGGCACCGGCCAGAATTACCTGCCCGGCGCGCAACGGGATTCGGCGTCGACGAGCGATGTCGAGCAGTGCGTGCAGAGCTCGCACCGGATCGCCGAGAATGGCCGACGTGGAACCGACTACCGTCTCGCCGCCGACTTCCATACGTACGGAACGGTCTTCGACGTTCTGTAGCGGCAGCCACCTCCCGATCACGTACCCGGCAGCGCTGGTGTTGTCAGCGACGACGTCGGTGTAGGTGAAGCGGAAGTCGCGGTACCGCGAGTCGATGATCTCCATTGCGGGAGCCAGTGCGTCGACGCAGGTTTCAATGTCGACGTTCGGATCGTCGAGATCGACGTCCTTCGACAAGCGGTATGCCACTTCGGGTTCGATCTTGGGATGAATGAACGTCCTCAGGTCGACTTCGCCGCCGTTGCTCACGCACATCGCGTCGGTCAACTGACCGACGATCACTTCGGAGACACCCATCTGCGCCATCTTCGCTTTGCTCGTGAAGCCGAGCTTGATGCCCACAATCGATTCACCACGGTTGGTGCGCCGTTCGAGGAGTTCGTTCTGGATCCGGTAGGCCTGGTCGATGTCGATGGTGTGTTCGTCGGCGAGGCTCGGGGTGTCGGTGCGCGTCTGCGCAGCGTCGTCGAGGCGACGCGCGAGCGCGGATACGGTGTCTTCGGGGGCTGTCATCACGCCTCGCTCATTTCTGGAAAACTTTTGCGGTTTCGATGTTCACAGTTGCACACATACATTCGTCGGTTCGGTGTAGAAGTGCAGCGAGGACTCGCCGCCCTCACGTCCGATGCCGGACAGGCCCATGCCGCCGAAGGGAGATCGCAGTTCGCGGGTGAACCACGTGTTGACCCAGGAGATTCCGACGTTCATCTTCTGCGCGACGCGGTGTCCGCGGCGCAGGTCGTTGGTCCACACGGAGGCAGCAAGGCCGTACTCGGTGTCGTTTGCGAGGGCGATCGCTTCGGCTTCGGTCTCGAACGGAATGAGTGCTGCGACGGGTCCGAAGATCTCCTCACGCACGGCGCGATCCTTGTTGGTCAAGCCTGTCCACAGGGTGGGTTCGATCCAGGATCCGCCCGACAGTTCCTGTCCGAGGTCCGGAATACCGCCGCCGGTCAGCACTTTCGCGCCTTCCCGCTCGGCGATCTCGAAGTAGTCGAGTACCTTCTTCCGGTGTGCCTGCGAAATGAGCGGTCCGGTCGTCGTTGCATCGAGCGTCGGGTCGCCCAGACGCAGTCCTGCTGCCCGCTCGACGAGTCCACCGGCGATGTCTTCGAAAATGCTGCGGTGCACGTACACCCGCTCGGTGCACAGGCAGACCTGGCCGGTGTTGGTGAACACCGACTTGGTCAGACCCGTCAGAGCCTCGTCGATGTCGACGTCGCCGAACACGATCGCGGCGTTCTTGCCGCCGAGCTCGAACGAGACCGGACGGACCCGCGGGGCAACGGTTTTCATGACATGCGAACCCGTTGCCGAAGATCCGGTGAAGGTGACGCCGTCGATACCGGGGTGCGTGGTGAGGAACTCGCCGGCCGAGTTCGCACCGAATCCATGGACGACGTTGTAGACGCCGGCAGGCAGGCCGACCTCTTCGAGCACCTCGGCCAGCAACGACGCAGTCGCCGGGGTTTCCTCGGAGGGCTTGACCACCACGGAGTTTCCGCACGCGAGCGCGGGCGCAACCTTCCAGGTCAGGAGAAGCAGCGGCAGGTTCCACGGAACGATCACGGCGACGACGCCGAGCGGCTTGCGGATCGCGTAGTTCAGCGCCTGCTTGCCGCCCGCGAGGTCCGTGACAAACGATTCCTGTCCCGCCGCGGCGACGATGTCGGCGAAGGTGCGGAAGTTCGTCAGGGCGCGCGCGACGTCGAGTTCGCGTGCCTGCGTGATCGGCTTGCCGGTGTCCGCCATCTCTGCGGCGACGAACTCTTCGAATCGCTCCTCGATCCGGTCGGCAGCGCGTCGCAGCAGAGCCGTCCGCTCTCGAACCGGCGTATCGGCCCAACCGTTGTCCAGAGCACGTCTGGCAGAGGTCACGGCCCGATCGACCAGGGCCTTGTCGGCCTCGTGGACCCGGGCGAGAACACGGCCCGTTGCTGGGTCGACCTGATCGAAGCTCGACGACTCGTCGGGTTCGACATAGGAGCCATCCACGTAATTGCGGATCCATCCGTCGCATTGTGAGGTCATGGACTAACTATTGGCCCGTGACCCATATCAAACAAATGCAAAAACTGCCGCCAGCTATACCTCGATCGGCATAGATGGCGGCAGTTCGGCTACACAACTCAGCTCTTCATGTCGGCGCCGAGCGCCTCAGCGTCGCAGATACGCCAACTGCACGTTGACGGATTTCTCCGCGACCGGCCACAACTTCGGGTCCACGTCTGAGTAGACGTGTTCGACTACGTCGCGCACCGAGGCCGACTCCCCCAACGTCGACAGAGCGGCCCGCACCTGATCCAGACGCTCCTCGCGGTGGGCGAGGTACTGCTGCGAAATCGCCTGCAGATCGGGCAGGTCCGGACCGTGCCCGGGAAGAACCGTCAGTCCTTCGCCGAGTGCAGCCAGCGATCGCAGCGAGGTGAGGTAGTCCCCCAGATCGCCGTCGGAGTCGTCGAGAACTGCCGTGCCGCGGCCGAGAATGGTGTCGCCCGTCAGCACGCTCGCATCGTTCTCGATGACTATCGACACCGAATCCGCGGTATGGCCCGGCGTCGCGAGGATCCGCAACTTCAGGCCCGCTACCTCGATCACTTCACCGTCGACAAGCGCCGAAGCGCCCCCGCGAAGAAAAGTAGGGTCGACGGAACGCACTGGAGCCGAAGTCAATTCGTGGAAACGGTCCACCCCGCCGGTGTGGTCGTAGTGCCGGTGCGTGATCAAGGTCAGCGCTACCGGACCGATACCAGCGACACGTTGCAGGTGTTCCTCGTCGTTGTCGCCTGGATCGACGACAACACACTCGACGCTGCCCGGAGCATGCAGAATCCAAGTGTTCGTACCGTCCAGCGTCATCATGCCCGGGTTGTTCTCGAGCAAGACCGAAGCGATGTCGGTGACGCGGCGTAGCTGCGCGTAGGCGGGATGGACCGTCGACATCAGCGAACTTCGACGATCAGTTCCACCTCGACGGGTGAGCCGAGGGGAAGTTCTGCCACGCCGACTGCCGAACGGGCGTGGATACCGGCGTCGCCGAGCACCTCGCCGAGGAACTCGGATGCGCCGTTGATCACGCCGGGCTGACCGGTGAATCCTTCGGCGGATGCCACGAAGCCGACAACCTTGACGACACGGACGACGTTGTCGATGCCGACCAGGGCGTCGATGGCAGCGAGAGCGTTGAGCGCGCAGGTGCGAGCCGCGGCCTTGGCGTCCTCATCCGACACGCCCGCGCCGAGCTTGCCGGTCAGCGCCAGTTTTCCGTCGACGAACGGGAGCTGACCCGACGTGTACACGTGGTTGCCGCTGCGAACCGCGGGAACGTACGCAGCGACGGGTGCCGCGACGGCGGGAAGTGCAATGCCCAGTTCGGCGAGACGCTCCGACCAGGTCTGTGTTGCCTCTGCCATGTGATTCAGCCCTTCGGACGCTTCATGTACGCGACGTGCTGCTCGCCCGACGCGCTCGGCAGGACGGCGACGAGTTCCCAGCCGTCGACACCCCTGTTGTCGAGAATTGCCTTCGGATTGTGGACCAGCAACGGAGTCACGGTGTATTCCCAGGAAGTTATTTCGCTCATGCGGTGAGCCTATCCCGCGTACATCTTCGGCCCCAGACTTATAGGCTCGCGGTGTGGTTGCATCCCAAGATGAGCTGAGCAGGACCTGGCCCGAGTCTGCGACGAAGGCCCGCCTGCACTTTGTGTCAGGTAAAGGCGGAACCGGTAAGTCCACGGTTGCCGCCGCGTTGGCGCTCGCGTTGGCCGAAGGCGGCAAGCGCGTTCTCCTCGTGGAGGTCGAGGGCCGCCAGGGAATCGCGCAGCTCTTCGACGTACCACCGCTTCCACCGCAGGAGACCAAGGTCGCGGCCGCCGAAGGTGGCGGTGAAGTGATGGCTCTGGCCGTCGACATCGAGACCGCGTTCCTCGAATACCTCGAAATGTTCTACAACCTCGGCTTCGCCGGCCGGGCGATGCGTAAGTTCGGCGCCATCGAATTCGCCACCACAATCGCTCCAGGCCTTCGCGACGTTCTGCTCACCGGCAAGATCAAGGAGTGCGTCATCCGCACCGATCGAACCGGCAAACGCGTGTACGACGCCGTTGTCGTCGATGCTCCCCCGACCGGGCGGATCGGCAGCTTCCTCGACGTCACCAAGGCGATGGCCGACCTCGCCAAGGGCGGCCCGGTGCATTCGCAGAGTGAAGGCGTCGTTCGGCTGCTGCACTCGCCGGAGACCGTCGTACATCTTGTTGCGCTTCTCGAAGCGCTGCCCGTTCAGGAAACCGCCGACGCCGCCGCAGAACTGGCGCGTGACGACCTCAACCTCGGTGCCATCATCGTCAACCGCGCCAGCCCGAGGTTCTTGCCCGAAGACCAACTCTCCGGTGCTGCAGCCGGCAACATCGATGCAGCTTCGATCCGGTCGACGCTCTCCGATGTCGGCATCGATCTGTCCGACGACGACTTCGCCGGCCTGCTCACCGAGACGATCGAGCACGCGTCGGTGCTCGAAGCTCAAGAATCCAGTGCGGAGAAGCTCCGCGAGATCGACGGCGCGCGGGTGCAACTTCCCGCACTCGCCGACGGCGTCGATCTCGGTGGGCTCTACGAGCTGGCCGAATACCTCACGGAACAGGGCGTGTGATGACCGAGACCACCGAGAACGTGACGGTCGGCAGTTCCAGGACCGGCCGACGCGCAGCTCCTGCCCTCGATATTTCGGCGATCATCAAGGACCCGACGGCCCGGATCGTGGTGTGTTGCGGCGCAGGTGGCGTCGGCAAGACCACGACGGCTGCGTCGCTGGCGTTGCGGGCAGCCGAAGAGGGCCGACGCGTAGTCGTCCTCACCATCGATCCGGCCCGTCGCCTCGCACAGGCCTTGGGTGTGGCCGAACTCGACAACACTCCGCAGCCGGTGAAGCTGGGTCCCGAGGCCACGGGCGAACTCCACGCGATGATGCTGAACATGCGTCGGACTTTCGACGAGATGGTCATCGAGCATTCGAGCCCTGAGAAGGCCGAGCAGATCCTGGCGAATCCCTTTTACCAAACCGTTGCCACATCGTTCTCCGGAACGCAGGAGTACATGGCGATGGAGAAGTTGGGGCAGCTGGCGTCGAACGACGCGTGGGATCTGGTGATCGTCGATACCCCGCCGTCGCGCAATGCGCTCGACTTCCTCGACGCTCCACAGAGGCTCGGAACATTCCTCGACGGACGGATGATCCGGCTGCTCTCGGCACCCGGCCGTGGCCTGACCAGGCTCGTGGCCGGCGCGATGGGATTGGCCCTGAAGGGTGTCTCGACCATCGTGGGAAGCCAAATGCTTTCGGATGCATCGGCATTCGTGCAGTCGCTCGACTCGATGTTCGGCGGTTTCCGTGAACGCGCCACGAAGACCTACGAGTTGCTGCGTCAGCCGGGGACTCATTTCCTGGTGATCGCAGCGGCCGAGCCCGACGCTCTCCGTGAGGCGGCGTTCTTCGTCGATCGCCTTGCGGGTGACTCGATGCCGTTGGCCGGTCTGGTTCTCAACCGCACTCACCCGACGTTGACGGCTCTGCCTGCCGATCATGCGGTGACCGCCGCCGACAAACTGGAAGCGAAGGAAAATGCGACCGAGGCCGAGGCCCTCACCGCAGCCGTTCTCCGCATCCATGCCCATCGGGCAGTGATCGCGAAGCGAGAAATCGCCTTGCTGAGTCGATTCACCGCAGCTCACCCGAGGGTGCCGCTGATCGGTGTTCCGTCGCTACCGTTCGAGGTCTCGGACCTCGAGGCGCTGCGCGCGGTGGGAGATCAGCTCACTCGTAAGGGCTGATCCCCCGATCGACCTGGATCAGACTGCTGAGTGATGCTGGCGCTGGTCTTCGAAGAACTCGGACCAGGAGTCGACGTCGGGGTGCTGCTTGAGCAGTGCACGGCGCTGACGTTCGGTCATTCCGCCCCACACACCGAACTCGACACGGTTGTCGAGAGCATCTGCTCCGCACTGCATGAGGACCGGGCAGTGACGGCAGATGGTGGCTGCCTTGCGCTGCGCGGCGCCACGAACAAAAAGTTGGTCGGGGTCGACCTCGCGGCATCGTGCCTGAGTTACCCAGGCAATTCGTGCCTCGGCCTGCTCGATGTCCAAACGGCTACTCGGGGTGGCTGTGTACATTCTGGGTCCCCTCTACAAAGTCTGACCGTCGCCATGAGGCGAGCAGCGCACCATCTCAGCCGTCTCGCGGTAGCACGTGAAAGCTGAGACACATTCGTGATCGAGTGTTACGTCGATCACACTGATCACAATTTAGGTAAAGAACGCCCCTAACGCAAGACGGTTGGAAGCATTTTTTGGTACGGCAGTACAAAGCGCGTGTTCAGGAGGTTTTGAACACCCGCAAAACACTGAAACCGGTTCCAATGGGTGGGCACACGTACTCTGTAGATCGTGTCGATTGCAAAAACAGTGGCGAAGCTCGCCGGAAGCTCCGCATTGGCGGGTGTCCTGGTCGCAGGGGTGATGTTCCCGGTGGCCGGCGGATTCGGATTCGCGTCCAATCGCGCCGCCGATACCGTCGACAACGTCTCGGCCGAACTGGTCGAAGGCACGGTCCCCGCGGTGTCCACCATGGTCGATGCGGCAGGCAATCCCATTGCCTGGCTGTACGACCAACGACGCTTCGAAGTCCCGAGCGAGAAGATCTCCAACAACATGAAGTTGGCGATCGTCTCCATCGAGGACCGCCGGTTCCCCGACCACAAGGGCGTCGACTGGCAGGGAACGCTGCGCGCCTTCCTCACCAACACGACGACCGGTGAAGTGCAGCAGGGCGCGTCGACACTCGATCAGCAGTATGTGAAGAACTACCAACTGTTGGTCGTGGCCAAGACGGATGCCGAGCGCCGCGCTGCCATCGAGACCACCCCGGCCCGAAAGATCCGCGAGATCCGGATGGCGCTGACGCTGGACAAGGAACTCACGAAAGACGAGATCCTCACCCGGTACCTCAACCTCGTACCGTTCGGCAACGGATCCTTCGGCATCCAGGACGCGGCTCAGACCTACTTCGGCGTCGACGCCGCAGATCTGACCGTTCCGCAGTCCGCGATGCTGGCCGGCATGGTTCAGTCCAGCTCCGCGCTGAATCCGTACACGAACGTCGAGGGCGTGACCGAGCGTCGTAACACCGTGCTCGACACCATGATCACGAACATTCCGGATCGTGCCGACGAGTTCCGTGCAGCCAAGGAAGAGCCCCTCGGCGTCCTCGAAACCCCCAACAACTTGCCGCGCGGCTGCATCGCTGCAGGCGATCGCGGATTCTTCTGTGACTACGCACTGAAGTACCTCTCGGATGCCGGAATCACCCGCGACCAGATCAACGAGGGTGGTTACCTCATCAAGACCACGCTCGATCCGCAGGTCCAGGCGTCCACCAAGGCCGGACTGAATGCGAACGCGAGCGCCAACCTCGACGGCATCGCGAACGTGATGAACGTGATCAGGCCGGGCCAGGATTCACACAAGGTCATCGCGATGGCCAGCAGTCGCACGTACGGACTCAATGCCGACGCCGACGAAACCGTCCAGGCGCAGCCGTACTCCCTTGCCGGTGACGGTGCGGGTTCCGTCTTCAAGATCTTCACGACCGCTGCGGCGATGGAGAAGGGCCTCGGCATCAACGCGACCCTCGACGTGCCCAAGCGCTTCGAAGCCAAGGGCATGGGTAGCGGTGGTGCGGCAGGCTGCCCGGTCTCGACGTACTGCGTGGAGAACGCCGGCAACTATCCGCCGACACTGTCCGTGACCGACGCCCTGGCACAGTCCCCAAACACCGCTTTCGTCAAGCTCATCGAGGCGACCGGCGTCACGCCGACGGTCGACATGGCTGTCCGCCTCGGCATGCGCTCGTACGCCGATCCCAACACCTCGGGCTTCGACGAGCGCAGCATGGCCGACTTCCAGAAGGAACAAAACCTCGGTTCGTTCACCCTCGGCCCCACCTGGATCAACCCGCTCGAACTCTCCAACGTCGCGGCCACTCTCGCCTCGCACGGCAAGTGGTGCCCGCCGAGTCCCATCGATTCGGTCTTCGACCGCTACGGCAAGCCGGTGGCCGTCACCGAGCAGGGCTGTGAGCAGGTCGTCGAGCCCGGCTTGGCAGACACACTCGCCAACGCCATGAGCCGTGACGACGTCGGCGCCGGTACGTCTGCCGGTGCTGCAAGCAGTGCCGGATGGAGCCTGCCGATGTCGGGCAAGACGGGTACCACCGAGACCCACAAGTCCTCGGCGTTCCTCGGCTTCACCAACAACCTCGCTGCGGCCGTCTACATCTTCGGCGACTCCCCGACGCCCGGCGAGATCTGCTCGAGCCCGCTACGCCCCTGCTACAGCGGCAACCTGTACGGCGGTACCGAACCGGCGAGATCCTGGTTCGCGGCAATGAACCCGGTCGCCAACAACTTCGGGCCCACCTCACTGCCTCCGATCGACGAGAAGTACGCACGGGGATCGCAGAACGGCCAGGTTCCCGAGGTTGTCGGCCTGAGCCAGTCGGCGGCGACGTCGAGGTTGCAGGCGTCCGGCTTCACGGTCAATTCCGTGACCACGGCGTCCGGAGCACGCGCGGGAACGGTCACCGGAGTTTCGCCGTCCGGGTCCGCGATCCCGGGTTCGACCGTCACGATCTACATCAGTGACGGTTCCGTAAGGGCTCCGGCAGCACCCGCATCCCCGGCAGCTCCAGCAGCTCCGGCACCGGGCGCGACTCCCCCGGATGCGACTCCGCCGGGAGGCGAACCCGCACCGCCTGCGGGGACCCCGCCGAACTGACGGCCCTGAAAACTGACGGCTCTGAAAACAAGAACGGCCGCGATCTCCGAGTGACTCGGAGTTCGCGGCCGTTTTCGGTTTCCGGTGGCGCGCTTCTACAGGCGGGACTTCACCGCTGCAGAGATGCGTGCGCCATCGGCCTTGCCCTTGGCCAGCGCGCTGGCGGCCTTGATGACCTGGCCCATCTGACGCATACCCGGACGCTCACCGAGCTCCTCGGACACCTGAGCGAGGGCGGTGTCGACGACGTCGACGAGTTCGGCGTCGGTCAACGGCGTCGGCAGGTACTCGTCGATGATCTGAGCTTCGGCGCGCTCTTTCGCGGCAAGTTCTCCGCGGCCGTTCTCGGTGTAGATCTCGGCCGATTCGCCGCGCTTCTTCGATTCCTTTGCAAGGACTTTGATGATTTCTTCGTCGGTGAGGACCCGTGCTTCCTTACCGGCAACCTCTTCGGTCTGGATGGCTGCCATGAGCATCCGAAGGGTGGCTGTACGTAGCGGATCCTTCGCCTTCATGGATGCAACCATGTCGGTTCGGAGGGTGGCTTTGAGCGATGGTGTCGTGTCGGACATGGTGGAAACGCTACGCGCTCGGCGTTTCGAGCGTGCCGATAGTTACCTCCGCCCGGACACAATTCTCTGTGGAATAGCTGTAAAAGGCGGCGAGAGCGACGCAGAAGAACGCCACACCCGTATCCTTGAGAGGTGTCTTCCCAGTTCCGCACCAATCTGACCCGCACCGCACTTGGTGCCGCGGGCGCCGCTGCACTAGGGATCGGGTACGCATCCGGCATCGAACGCAATGCATTTGCACTGCGTGAGGTGACGATGCCAGTCCTGGCGCCCGGTTCGTCGTCGCTGCGGGTCCTTCATCTCAGCGACCTGCACATGATGCCGAACCAACGGTTGAAACAGAATTGGTTGCGTGAACTCGAAGGCCTCGACCCCGACCTCGTGGTCAACACCGGAGACAACCTGTCGCACCAGCGCAGCGTCCCGGCAGTGGTCCAGGCGCTCGGCGATCTGTTGGCTCGGCCGGGTCTGTTCGTCTTCGGCAGCAACGACTACTTCGCTCCGAAACCGAAGAATCCACTGAGCTACATCTTCAACAAGGACAAGCGCATCACCGGGGATCCCCTCCCCTGGGGCGATCTGCGGGCCGCGTTCACCGAACGTGGATGGCTGGACATGACCCACGTGCGCCGCGAACTCGAAGTGGCCGGTATTCGCATCGCAGCCGCCGGCGTCGACGATCCGCACCTGAAGCGCGATCGCTACGACACCGTCGCCGGAACACCCAATCCCGTCGCCCAGCTCAAGCTCGGCCTGACGCACTCGCCCGAACCTCGAGTTCTCGACCGGTTCGCCGACGACGGCTACGACCTGGTGCTCGCCGGCCACACGCACGGTGGTCAGCTGTGCCTTCCGTTCTACGGCGCGCTGGTCACCAACTGCCAGATCGACCGATCCCGGGTCAAGGGACCGTCGAAGTGGGGCGCACACACCCAGCTGCACGTCTCAGCGGGCATCGGCACTTCGCCGTGGGCTCCGGCACGCTTCTGCTGCCGCCCCGAGGCAACTCTGCTGACTTTGGTTCCGGCGACCAGGCGCGAACCGGAGCATGTCTCCGCACACAGTTCCGCAGAGTCTCCAGCGTCGGTTCTACGCAACTGACCTGCGGATTTAATGTCAGTCGACTCGGTAATGTAAGCTAACCGAGGTTCGACACGGGGTGTGGCGCAGCTTGGTAGCGCGCTTCGTTCGGGACGAAGAGGTCGTGGGTTCAAATCCCGCCACCCCGACAGTGAAGAACAGAAATCGAGGCCCTTCCGCTTACGCGGGAGGGCCTCGATTTCGTTGACGATAAGGTGAAGCCGTGGCATCCGAACCAGACTTCGCGCACAACGACATGGCGAGCCGTAGCCGACGTGAGAAAGCTGTCGGTCTTGCCAAGTTCGCCTGGGATCGCGATATCAGTAGTGCAGAGTTGCTCGACATGCCCGACGATCGGCTGCGCAAGCTTGCGCGGGCGGCGGGCGCCAATCCGCCGAGCACGCGGGAGACCTGGACGATCGCGGCCGGACTGCTCGACGAGAAAGCCGTATGGGCAGCAGCCAACCCAGACCGTCCCGAAGCTCGGCGTGAGCATCCGGACGAGAAGATCATGTGGGTGAAGAAGCCGATCGAGCCCTGGCTGTGACAGCCGAATTCAGCGCAGCTGTGACAGCCGAATTCAGCGCAGGTGTGACAGCCGAATTCAGCGCAGCTGTGACAGCCGAATTCAGCGGAGCTGTGAAGCGGTGATCGGGCACGTCGATGAAGTAGTTGTGGATTGCTCCGCACCAGCCCAGTTGGCGACCTTCTGGGCCGGAATCCTCGGTGGGCAGCCGGTGGAGCGGAGCGCGGAGTGGGCGTTTGTCGACCCTCCGGGATGGACTCGCCTCGCCTTCCAGCGTGTACCGGAATCCAAGCTGACGAAGAATCGTCTACACATCGACGTCAGTGTGGATGACGTCGTCGCTGCGACCGAAGCTGCCGAGCGCCTCGGCGCAACTCGGGTCGGCACTGTCCAGCAGGACCCGGCCGGCACCTTTCAGGTGCTACTGGATCCCGAGGGAAACGAATGGTGCGTCGTCCGAAGTGCCGGAAGGGTGATTTACGCTCCGGCTACGGTTTCGCGAGCCCAACGGTAGTCGGCCTTACCGCTGGGCGAGCGGAGGATGGTTGGTACGAGCACGATCGAGCGGGGGATCTTGTACCCGGCGACGTGGGTGCGGCAATGCTCCGACAATGATTCCGTCGCAACATCTTCGAATCCCGGTCGAACCTGCACCACCGCGGCGACCTTCTCACCGAATCGAGTGTCGGGCGCACCCGCCACCAAAGCGTCGAAAACTGCCGGGTGAGTTTTGAGTGCCTGCTCCACTTCTTCGGGGTAGACCTTCTCGCCGCCGGAGTTGATGCACATCGAACCGCGCCCGAGCAGCACGATGGTTCCGTCGGCTTCCATCGTGCCCATGTCCCCGAGTACCGCCAGACGCACCCCGTCGACGACGGGAAAAGTTGCAGCAGTCTTGGCCGGGTCGCCGAAGTAGGCAACGGGAACATGGCCGGCCCGGGCGATGAAACCGACTGTGTCCGAGCCTGGTTCGATGCGACGGAATTCGTCGTCGACAAGAATCATGTTGGGGTTGGATCGAATTCGCTTGGAACCGTCCTCACCGAATTCGACGACGCCGTCGTTGCCGGATTCCGAAGCACCGAATGCATCCTTGATCACCAACCCCGGTAGTCGGGTTGTCAGTTCTGCTTTCAGGTTCGGGGAGAACAACGCGCCACCCGACCCGATCAGTTGGAGAGTCGAAAGGTCGTAGCGCCCTTCGCTTGCGGTAATGGCGTCGGCGATCGGCCGAGCAATTGCGTCGCCGACGACGGTGATTCCGGTGATCTTCTCGGCCTCGACCAGTCGCAACACTTCCATCGGATCGAAGCTGCGGGTCAGCACTCGGGGAGCTCCCATGAGGAATGCCGTGAGCAGTGAATAGATTGCGGCTCCATGCATGAGCGGCGGGATGAGTAGCAGCACAGTTGGATTGGTGTTCGCTACAGCTGCATCCACAACCTCTTCGAGGCTACGACGCGGCGGCCCGCTGAGGTTCGCTCCGGACAGGGCGGCAAAGAAGAAGTCCTCGTGCCGCCACACCACACCCTTGGGCATTCCGGTTGTGCCGCCGGTGTAGATGATGAAATGGTCGTCGTTGCTGCGAGGGCCGAAGTCGCGGGTATCAGTCTGCGCGGCAAGGGCGTTCTCGTAGTCTTCGCCGACGATCAGCACGTGGGTGATCTCCGGACACTGCGGAACCACGGCCAATGCCGTCGGCGCGAATTCCTCTTCGACCAGCAGTGCCACCATTTGAGAGTTGGTGTAGATGTACAGGAGTTCTGCATCGGTATAGCGGAAGTTGACGTTGATCGGTACCGCTCTGATCTTCAAGCAAGCCAGGAGCGCTTCGACGTACTCGACGCAGTTACGCATGTGAATACCGACGAGCTGCCCAGGCTCGACGCCCACCGACTGCAGGTGATGAGCGAGTCGGTTCGATCGCAGTTCGAGTTCGGCGTAGCTCAATCGCACGTCTTCCAGAATCAAGGGAACTCGATCGGGGATCGCATCGGCAACGGCCTCGAACAGATCGGCAATGTTCAGGGTCATCGAAATCCTCACTACACGCGTCTTCGCTTACCAGTACAGGTCTTTCGCGAAGCTAACACGTTGGTCGCACCCTGTAGTCCGAATTGCGTAGCGGTCCCGCTGAGCGAGACCTGACGCGCCGCTCACCTGGCATCAACGGTGCGGATACCTCCCTGACCAAGCCCGATAGCCGAAAGGTAGGGTAGCCTAATGCACTCACGCACCACTCTCCGGAGCCGCACGTCGGTCCGGGTCGCCATGGTTGCCCTGGCGACTGTTTTTGCCGCTACGGCCTGCGGCTCTTCCGACGCCGGCGGCAACGCAAACGGCAACACCGATGTCGCGACCGGCGGCAAGCTGTTCAGCACCGCCGACACGGAAACCGCGAAGCTCGGCAGCGATGCCGCGCCAGGCGAGTTCCCTCGCACCATCACCCATGCCCTGGGCGAGACCACCCTCGAGGCCAAGCCGACCCGCGTCGTCGTCCTCGACAGCGGTGAACTCGACGAGGTTCTCTCGCTCGGGATCACCCCGGTCGGCATCGCCAGCCCGGAAAGCGCCGCCGGTCAGCCGTCGTACCTGGCGGACAAGTTGGTCGGTGTCCCCGATGTCGGCACGACCAACAACCTCAACCTCGAGGCGATCACCGCACTGCAGCCCGATCTGATCCTCGGCAGCAAGCTGCGCCAGGACAAGCTTTACCCGCAACTCGCGGCAATCGCTCCGACGGTCTTCAGCATCCGCCCCGGCTTTCCGTGGAAGGAGAACTTCCTCCTTGCCGGTGACGCACTCGGCGAGGAGACCAAGGCTGAGCAGGTTCTCAACGACTACCAAGAGCACGCCGACAAGGTACGTGAGTCGATCGACGGTTCCCCGACCGTTTCACTGGTTCGTTTCATGTCCGGGAAGCTGCGCCTGTACGGCAATCTGTCGTTCATCGGCGTCATCTTGAAGGACGTCGGCCTGCCCCGCCCGGCGATCCAGGACATCGACGAACTGGCCGTCGAGGTCAGCCCGGAAACGATCACCGAGGCGGAGGGTGACCGAATCTTCTACTCCAGCTACGGAAATCCCGCCGACACCGGCCAGACCACGGTTGTTGCCGGACCGCTGTGGGCCAGCATGGACGCAGTCAAGGAAGGACGCGCCACCGAGGTGAGCGACGAGACCTGGTTCCTGGGTCTCGGCCCGACAGGTGCCGGCCTGGTTCTCGACGACCTGCAGGCCAAGCTCGGCAAGTAGCCGTCACCGGCACAAAGAACGCCGCCCGACTCTCCGGAGTCGAGCGGCGTTTTTTGTTCAGCGGTTGTCCTGCTCGAGGTGTTCGTTCATCGTCGAGTGAAGGTCGACGAGAAATTCCTCGAATCGACTGAGCAGTTCGGGCGGGTACTTCGCCATCATGGCGTCGAGTCGCACGGCAAGGGGCCCGAAGAACTCGTCCGCCAGGTCCTGCACATGCGCACTGCTGTGCAGCGTGACCACTCGCCGGTCTGCATTCTCTCGGGTCCGGACGATATGTCCCGCCTTCTCCAGGCGGTTGAGCAACGCGGTGGTTGCACCCGACGTCAGCGAGATCCGCTCTCCGAGGCGGGCGGGTGAGAGCGGCGTCCCCTTCTCCTCGGCAGCGGTGATTTCCATCAAGGCAGTCGCGTCGGTGGAATGCAGGCCGAGCCACGACGCGAATCGATGGCTGAATTCGGTGAACGTGCCACCGTACGCGCGGAATTCGTCCATCAGCCGCTCCCGCTCCACGGAGATGTCGCGCGGTGCCTCCACCTCGGTGATCCCACCTTTCCTGTGCCAGACGGCGGCCGGTCGAACCCAGCGCGCACGTTGACAACTTACCGCCTCAAATATACCTTCATAATAAAGTTACTTCACAATGGAGGTTTATTCGTGAACATCTCACCCACCACCCGCAAGTGGTTGGGCCTGATCGCCATTGCACTCGGCGTGGCACTGATCGTCGTCGACACCACGATCGTCAACGTCATAGTTCCCTCGATCATCGAAGATCTCGGGATCAATTCCGTTCAGGCTCAATGGATCCAAGAGTCCTACGCAATCGTGTTCGCGGCACTCCTGCTTCTGGTCGGCAGAGTTGCCGACCTGGTCGGCGCCCGTCGTATCTTCATCGCCGGTGTCGTCGTGTTCGGCGCAACGAGCCTGCTGGCCGGACTGGCGCCGAACGGCGGTCTGCTCATCCTGGCGCGCTTCCTGCAGGGCGCCGGCGCGGCCATGATCCTGCCCACGTCACTGTCGCTTCTGAACGCGATGTTCACCGGAAAGGCGCGCGGCCAGGCCTTCGCGGTCTGGGGCTCCACCATCGGCGCTGCATCCGCCCTCGGCCCATTGCTCGGCGGCTGGCTTGCCGAACATGCCTCATGGCGTTGGGCATTCGGGATCAACATTCCGCTTGCTGCGCTCATTCTGATCGGCGCAGTGCTGTTCATCGCGCCCTCACCCCGCACCGCTGGGCGCATCGACGCCACCGGAGCAGCACTGTCCATCGCCGGGCTCGGCCTGCTGGCCTTCGGCCTCGTCGAGGGACGTACGTACGGGTGGCTGACGACGAAGGAACCCTTCGATCTGTTCGGTCTGTCATGGTCCAGCGGACCGTCGCCGGTTCTGGTGGCGTTGGTTCTCGCCGTTCTGTCGCTCGGTGCGTTCGCCTACCGTCAAACCATGCTCACCCGCAGCGCCGATCCGTCGCGGGCGCTGATGGACGTACGGTTGTTCTCCATCTCGTCGTTCCGCAACGGCAACATCGCGACGCTGATCATCGGGCTCGGCGAGTTCGGAATCGTTGCGGTGCTTCCTCTCTGGCTCCAGTTCACGCTCGGATACAGCGCACTCCAGGCAGGGCTCGCACTGGTTCCCATTGCCATCGGCAGCTTTGTCGCCAGTGGTGCGAGCTTCGGGCTGGCATCGAAGGTCTCGCCGTTGGGCTTGGTCCGTATCGGTTTGGCTCTCGAGGCGCTCGGTCTCGCCGGTCTCGGATTCATCGCTGCGACAGACAGCCCCTGGTGGACTATCGCCGCAGTGCTGTTCTTCTACGGAATCGGCGTCGGTTTTGCGACTGCGCAGGTGACCAACGTCGTGCTCGAGGAGATTCCCGAGCAGAGCGCCGGTCAAGGCTCCGGCATTCAGAGCGCGTTCCGCCAACTCGGATCCGCACTGGGCATCGCCGTCCTCACCACGGTCTTCTTCAGCACTCTCAATTCGACGCTGAACAACGACCTCACCGGATCCGGTGTCGACCAAGCTCAGGCTGATCAGTTGACGCGGGCAGTCACCGACAGCGCAGGCGCCGCCATCGACTCGCTGGCCGGTTCACCGAACACTGCCTTCGTCGCCGACGCTGCCCAATCTGCGATGACTCACGGCATCACACTCGGCGGATACCTTGCAGCCGGATTTGTCGTGGTGGGCCTGATCGCCACGGCGCTCATCCCGAACAAGCCGGCCCCGTCAAACGAGGAGGAAACGAAAGCAGCAGTCGACGTCGCCTGACGGTCGGATCGGTGCAGTACGGTGCCGGTATGCGATTGCCCTGGTCACGGTCAGCACCGTCACGGTCAGCACCGTCACGGTCAGCACCGTCACGGTCAGCACAGTCACGGTCAGCACAGTCACGGTCAGCACAGTCACGGTCAGCACCGGTGCTCAGTGAGGCCGACATCGTCACCGTACGTGAGCAAGCACGCGAACTGGTAGTCCCAGGTTTCGCTACGTTCGACGAAATATGCGAAGCCGCCCGAGACTGTGTCGAGGGCGGCTTCGAGAACGACGAACTCGGCAGACAGATCGACGCAGTAGTGCGTGAGGTCTGGGACCACAGACTCGGGGAGCAGACCCAGTGGACGGCTCCCGGCGACTTCGAGCGCCTCTCCGCAGCCTTCGCCGAACTCGAGCGCAACGGCATCGTAGCCCGGATGAACTTCACCTGCTGCATGCAGTGCGGCACTACCGAAATCGACGACGAACGCACGCCGTCCGAACCCGACGAGAACGGGTATCCCTTTGCTCAGTGGGCGTACACGTTCTTCCACATGCAAGATGCGGAGCGTCTCGGCGACGAGCCGTCCGATCTCTACTTGTCCTACAGTGCGTTTCGTCCGGCCCACGATCTCGATCCCGCGCTGGTCGCCGATGCCTTCAGCGGCGACGAAACCGCCAAGGCACACATGATCGCGCACACCGATCAGACCGTCGGGCGCCAGGTAGCCGACGCACTCCGAACTCAGGGGCTGAGCGTCGATTGGAACGGTGACAACAATCAGCGTATCCGTGTCACCGACGTATGTTGGCGCAAACCGCTTCCGCAGTAGGAGATTCAGCTGGGTGGCAATACGCGGTCGAGGAACGTATTGCTGAATACGCGGTGTGGGTCGTGTTCGTCGAGAGTGGCGAGAGCGAAGTCCCAATTCCCGTCGCCACCGGCACGGAAGGTGGCAGGCACTGTGCTGGTGAGGAATTCGTCGTCCTGGTACGCCGCCTGATCGGTGAATGCCCACCCCTTGGACCACTCCGGACGGAAGGTCGCGTAATCGCCGGAGTAGTTCGCGACCATCCACCGTTCCATTTCGCGAAGGAACGCAGGCAATCCCGCGGTGCCGGGAATCGAGACCACGTTCATCCAGATCGCTGTGTCCCAGTCCTGACGATCCGCCCGCGGCCGCACCGCTGACAGGTCCGGCACTCCGGCGCTGTCGACCAACACCTCGCCGTCATCGTCGACACCGCAGAGACGCACTTCGAACGGCATGTTGACGGGATACTGCCCCAGCGACGCGTAGTGCGTCATTCGTTCGTTCAGCCAACTCGTCATCTCGTGGACGACTCGGCCGATGTTGGACCGCTTGGTGATCACGGCTCCGCCCCCGGCTACGACGCGCAAGGTCGTGTGCCGGAGGTAGAACAGAACGTCTTTCGACCAGCCCCAGAGATCGTCGGTGTCGGTCAGCACCAATCCTGCTGCTACAGCGCCGAACTGAGAGGCGCCGAACAGCGGTGTCGCACCTTGGAGACCCTGTGCCACCATCCCCAACGGGGTGGTGACCTCTTCGGGAATCGCGTCGGAGAAGAAGTAGTTGTACGGCCCGCTCACCTCTCGGGACTCCGGCGGTTTGACCGGGGTCGGTGTCCAGACCTTGAGCCACGGTGTTTGCGTGAACGGGAACCAGATTGCTTCCACCCGTCCGGATTTCTCGACGAAACTCTCGTAGGTACGCCCTGGCGACCCGGGAGCAGCAAAGAGTTCTTGCCACGGAATGTCGGTGAAACTCTGGCACCGCAGCCGATAATTCTCCCCGGCTTGCAGCGTCACGGAGGTGACGAAGGTTCGACCCAGATGGGTCAGGAAGGCGGTGCTCTCGACGTCCGATCGGTGAAATGTCTTCAGTGCGTACCGATTGATGGCTTCGTCCCACGCCACCACCGTGATCTCGGTGATCAGGTTGCTCAGCGAACCATACGATTGACCAGGGGTGATCGTCTCCCCCACCGCCGGATAGGTTGCCCCGTGAGCACCGATCGCCAGCGCGCCGGCGATGGACAGCTCACCGATCGCCGGAGAGTTGGCCCAGCCGAGCCCTTCTCGCTCGAGCGCTGTCAGAATCGCTTCGATACTGGCGCCGGCGCCCGCCGTGACCGTTGCGGGCGTGCCGTGCTGCACCACAACCGAATTCAAGTTGGCCATCGTATCGACCAGCAGAACTCGATCCGAAGGCGCGCCGGGCACCAGCGTCAACGGGCTCCACCCGTGCATCGTTCCCTTCGCACGCACTGTGTACCCGTTGTCGAACGCCCAGTTGGCGAGGGTGACGACGTCGTCGCTGTGACGTGCCGTGGCCGTCCACACGCTGTCGAGCATGATTTCTCGCGACCAGTTCGCGTACGCCTGCTGTGACAACGGAATGTCCGACGGAAATCCGGGCGGTGGCGCGATGGTCGATGCCGAACCCCAGGGAACTGCTCCCGCCGGCGCCCAGGAAATGCCCGCGAGAGCAGCTGCGCCGGCACTCGCTGCGAGAAATCCGCGCCGGCTCACACCGTCTTCGCTCGAGCTGTGCTCTGCCATGCGCTCTGCTTGATGCACCACTGCTCACTCCGTCAGCCGACTCGGTTCATGTCAGGGACGAACGTAGAACAAATATGATTACGATGCCAGTGGTTCCGTAATAAAAGTTTTCCGAAGCTCACTGCACCATCGGAGCGAAGACCGCGTAGATCGCTTCCGGGGCACCGTCGAACGCACTGATGATCAACCAGGCAGTCAGAACCGTCAGAGCCGGCCCGATCAGAACCTTCTCGAGGTTCCCACCTGCACGGATGGACAGGAATGACGGCAGCCGTTGTTCCCACCATCGTTTGCCGCCGAGCGGAATCAGGGGCGCGAGAAACGGCACCCCTTCCTTGGTGATCGCATCGCCGAGACAGTGCGTGGCGCAGCCCAGTGCCACCGCAACACCTAGCCCAGTGGATCCGGCCTCACTCGGATACCACTGCCAGGTGAGGGCAGAGAGCACCAACGCAACGGCGGAGACCGCGAGCCACCCCTTCTCCTTGGCCAATTCACCCGCCAATCCTCGGATGGCCAACCCGAGGCAGAAGAACAGGGTGATGATGATGGCTGGCTTCCCGAACTGAACAACCAGCGCCGAGACCCCGGCACCCAACCCGGCGGCGAACAGCGCGGTGTGCGTGAGCGTCCGATGCCCACCACGACGCTTGCCGTCCTTCTTGCCTTTGCTGATGCGGTAGAAGGTCACCGAAATTGCGTCGATGCCTTTGGCCAGAGCCTTGCTGAGCGGACCGAATGATCGGGAAACCGTCGACTGACCGGTATCGAGGTCGGGAAGCAAGGCGGCTCCGGCGCACACCCCGGCAAAGGTCAAGGTTTCCGCAGTGGATGTGGGCCCTCCCCAGTCGAGAGGCAACAACTCCGCAACCACCAACCCCACAGCAGCACCGGACATCGCGTGGGTGGGGCCCATGACCATGAAACACAACACCTTTCGAAACGCGCCCCGCATCAGGCCGTACCGCACCCTCTGCGAGACACCACACACATGACGCCGTCGGCGACGGCCCCGGCATGCTCGCCGAGACCGCCCCGAACGTAGCAAGTGCTACCGACAGGCTTGACCAACCTCCAGACCCAGTTGAGTACGGCCGTACCGTTCCAGGTCAAAGCGGTTCATGCGGAGCTTTTTTCGCTCGTCAGCCCGCGGCAACCGTGCATGACAGGGCAACGCCTTCCTCCAGCGGAGCGACACCGGCCATGTCGAGCACCTCTGCCGGAACACCTTCGGTGGTCGGAGCCCATTCGACGGTCGGCAACGCCGGCACCCCTTCACGCGCAACGAATGTCGCAGCTTCGCTCGGCACTTCGATAGTGACTGCGGCCGTACCGGCCTCCTCCGCGCGCACAACCTTGCCCTCGTCGATGAGCTTCTGCAGCTCCTCGTCGGAAATCGGCGCCGCGACACCACACGCTACTTCGGGAGCCACACCCAACTCGGCTGGAGCGGTCGCGATCGATCGCACCGCCACCGGTGACCCGTCGGAGATCGGGTTGGAAGCCCAGGCGATTCCCGGCGCCACTGCCATACCGAGGACCGCCACGGACGCCACCACCACACCGGTCCGGCGGGCCCGCTTGCCGTTCACTTTCAATCGCGTCATCGTTGTTCTCCTTGATCGAACGTTCTCGAGTTCTCGGCGCGGTCGCATCCGAGAAACCCGAGGTTATGAAGCCAACACTGCAGATCTGTTGTCGGTTTCTTAGGAGTTGATGAGAATGCGGCGGCCCCCGCTCCGAGCGGGGCCCCAGGCCTTGATCCGATGGCACCATGGCTGGGGTGAGTACACGCGAGCGCATCCTGATCGTTGACGACGACGCGAAGGTTCTGAATTCGCTCGAACGTGGACTTCGATTGTCGGGCTTCGATACGGCAACTGCCGTCGACGGACGGTCAGCTTTGTCGTCGGTGAACAAGCAATGCCCGGCCGCGCTTGTACTCGACGTCAACATGCCCGGTCTCGACGGCGTCGGGGTCGTGACGGCATTGCGCGCGATCGGCAACGAGGTTCCGATCTGCGTACTCAGCGCCCGAAGTTCCGTGGGTGATCGCATCGCAGGGCTGGAGGCGGGCGCCGACGACTACCTCACCAAGCCCTTCGAATTGGCCGAGCTCGTCGCCAGACTGCGCGCATTGCTTCGACGCACGACGCGAGCCACCCCGTCGGTCGACCATCCGATCACGGTGGGACCGCTGACGGTCGATCTCCGTGGCCATCGAGCGCACATCGACGGTAGGCGAATCGAACTCACCAAAAGAGAATTCGACCTGTTGTCGGTACTCGCCGAGCATGCCGGAGTCGTACTCAGTCGCGCACAACTCCTGCGACTCGTCTGGGGTTACGACTTCGCCGCCGACACCAATGTCGTCGACGTCTTTGTCACCTACCTACGCAAGAAACTCGAAGTCGACGGAGCGCCCCGCGTGATCCACACAGTGCGTGGGGTGGGCTTCGTCCTGAGGGCCGAACGATGAAGCGGCCGCTGTCACTTCAGACTCGCGTAGCCATCGCCTCGGGCCTGGCCGCCGGAATCGTGATTGCCGCGATCGGAATTGCGTTCGCGGTCTTTCTGCGTGTCAACGGATCCGAACAACTCGAACGCACTCTCGATTCCGTCACCCTGGGCGTCGCGGCGAGTGCGCCGAGCCCGCTATTCATCGAAACATCAACTGCAACAACAGAACCATCCGTGGTCAGCCCCGGATTCAACGCCGCGACCGTCAGCGCCTTGGCTACCACCGATGTTCGCAGTCGTGATGTTCTGGTGCCCGGCGACAGCGGCGCCGCACTGGCCGTCAGCATCCCCGAAGACCCACTGACCCAGGCAATCCGTGAACAGCAGTTCCAAGTGGCCGCTGCAGCAGTGGTCGCCATCCTTGCCGCGGCCGGGCTCGGTTGGTTCCTCACCGGCCGAGCCGTCCGGCCACTACAGCAATTGACCGAGACCACCAGTTCGATCGGCAACAACCTCGACGTCGACGGACTCTCGCGCCGGGCACCGTCGGTACGTGGAACGCGAGAAGCCGAAGAACTGTCGGAGGCAATCCACAGCATGCTCAGTCGCATCGAAAGCGATCGAAGCCGCACCGAGGAGGCGTTGGAGTCGGCACGCGATTTCGCTCGCGTCTCCGCCCACGAACTGCGCACACCTCTCACGTCGATGCGTACCGATCTCGAAGTTCTCGCAACACTCGATCTCACGGAAAGCCAACGGCGCGAACTGTCCGGCGAATTGTTGGAGGCGCAGCGCCAGATCGAGCGCACCCTGACCGACCTCGAGACTCTAGCCCTGGGTGACGTGGCCGATCCCGAGGATTGTGCCGACGTCGATCTCGTGGAGGTTGCCGATCGCGCCGTCGCTGACGCAGGCCGTCTGCACCCGCAGGTCGACGTTCGTTTGAAAGCACCGGAAGAACTTTCGGTTCAGGCCTTTCCCGCGGGTATCCGTCTGGTGCTGACCAACGCCGTCACCAATTCCGTTCGGCACGGCAATGCCGACGAAGTCGAGATCACCGTCCGATCAGGGGCTGCGACGGGTTCGGCGACGGTATTCGTCGACGACAACGGCACCGTGATCGCGCCTTCGGAACGCGAAGCGATGTTCGAGAGATTCGTTCGTGGTACCGGTGCGGGCGACGCCGGAAGCGGTTTGGGACTGGCCCTCGTCGCGCAGCAGGCGAGGCTGCACGGCGGTAGCGCGCGACTCGACAAGAGCCCACTCGGCGGAACTCGATTGATCTTCTCGATCAACCCAATTCGACGTGCAGAGCCTCGAGCAGCGGCTTGGCCGCCTCGTCGAAGAATCGGTCTTGGGTATCTCCACCGATCTGTACCAGTGCCACATCGGTGAATCCGGCGTCCGTGTATGCCTTGACCGCTTCGACGATCACATCGAGATCGGGACCACACGGAATGCTTTCAGCTACATCCTCTTTGCGCACGAACTGAGTCGCACCCGAGAAGCTCGCCGGCGTCGGCAGTTCGGAGTTCACGGACCACCCTCCGCCGAACCACCGGAACTGCTGATGAGCTCGTGCAATTGCCGTGTCGCGATCAGGGTCCCACGAGATCGGAATCTGACCGATGGTCCGGCCTGCGGGAGCCAATCCGTATGCTCGGCCGTGCACGTGCTTCCACAAGTGCACTAGCTCCGAATCCGGTTGCACGGCAATCAGATCGTCGGCCATCGGACCGAAACGCTCGACGGACTTGTCTCCGGACATGGCCAGCGCCAGCGGAACCGGGTTCTCGGGGAGATCCCAGATCCTGGCGGACTGGACGTCGAAGTACTCCCCCTTCCAGCTCACCAGATCTCCGGCGAGCAGTGCGCGAATGATGCTCACCGCCTCCTGCAGCATGTCCTGGCGGGTGTCGATGGACGGCCAACCCTCGCCGACCACATGCTCGTTCAGGCTCTCGCCACTTCCCAATCCCAGGGTGAAGCGTCCGTCCGCGAGGATCTGGATCGTCGCAGCTTTCTGAGCGACGACGGCGGGGTGGTACCTCACGGTCGGACAAGTCACGTACGTCATCAAACCGACTCGCTCGGTGGCGTGGGCGACTGCCCCCAGCACCGACCAGGCGTAGGGTGCATGCCCCTGCTCGGTCAGCCACGGCGAGTAGTGATCACTCATCACTTCGAAGTCGAAGCCGACTTCTTCGGCCCGAACTGCATGGCGAACCAGTTCTTTCGGACCTGCCTGCTCCGTCATCAAGGTGTAGCCGAATCGTGCCATCACTGATCAACTCCCGGTATCTAGGCCTGAAACGAGTTCGGAAATCACACTGCCGTCGAGGTGGTCGAGGAGGTCGCGGGCGTCGTCGTACACGGCAGCCGCACCCGCACCTTCGAGTTCGTCGGTCGACATGCCGCCGCTGCGCACTCCCACAGCCACAACGCCCGCCCATGTCGCCGCCTTCATGTCCCAGACGGCATCCCCGACCATGACCGCATTGCCCGCGTCGACACCTGCCTTCGCGAGCGCGACCTCGATCAGGTCCGGATCAGGTTTGGCCTCGTCGACGGATTCCGAAGAGGTGGCGGCGTAGATCATTTCGTCGATGTCGAGCGTCCGGCGTAGCAACTTCAGTTCGTCGTCCGGCGCCGAGGTAGCGAGCACCACGTGCAGTCCGAGCGAGTGAACTCGGCGGATCAACTCGCGCGCTCCCGGCAGTACTCGGAGACGGTCGGCCGACTGCCGGTAGTACGTGGTGTGAAGTTCTTTGGCTCGCGGTCCGCACCCGTCGATGTCTTCGCCGAGCAAGGACTCCAGTAGTTGGTCTCCGTCCATGCCGATGCTGCGGTGTACCCGCCACGCGTCGACCGGGCGACCTACCTCGAAGAAAGCTCGCGACCACGCTTCTACGTGCAGATAGTTGGAATCGACGAGCGTTCCGTCGATGTCGAAGAGAACCGCACCTATTGCCATGGGAATTGACTGCCCAACACCTCGGTTCGCGAAACTTGTGCCCCGAGCATTCTCAGCTCGAGAAGCGGATCATGGAGAGTGCGAACAGCAGAAGTGCACGTCGAACAGGGGTGTCGTCATGGAGTCAGTCGTTGTATTCCTTCTCGCATGCTTCGTCTATTGGTTTGCGCTTCTGTAGTTGGGTAGACGGAAACGGACCGCTGCCGGGAAGTGATTTCCCTTGCAGCGGTCCGCATTCGGTAGACCTAGGCGATGCTCATGTCAGCGGGTCACTGACCTGCGCGTACACCTTCTTCGACGCGCTTGCCCAAATCTGCGTCGACGTTCTTCCAGTACTCGAAGACACGCAGCAGAACTTCTTCGCTGACGCCGGCAAGGGCGTGGCCGACGATGTTGCTCACCAGGCGCTCACGAGCTGCGTCGTCGAGAACTTCACGGACCAGCGTTCCGGCCTGCGTGAAGTCGCCGTCCTCGGCGTGCTCGATGTATCCGGCGCGCACTGCCTTGCCGTCGAATGCCCACAGTCCTTCGTCACCGGCAACCGACGGATCGGCATGCGGTCCGCCGTACGAGTTCGGTGCGTACACCGGCGTCGACGGGGAATTGAAGCTGTAACGCATGGCGCCCTCCTTGGAGTAGGAGTTCACCTCGTTCTTCGGGGCATTGACCGGCAGGTCGGCGTAGTTGGTGCCGATGCGGTAACGATGTGCGTCGGCGTAGGAGAAGACGCGACCGAGAAGCATCTTGTCCGGGCTGAATCCGATGCCGGGCACCACGTTCGACGGCTCGAAGGATGCCTGCTCGATCTGCGCGAAGAAGTTCTCCGGGTTACGGTTCAGCGTCCACTTGCCGACCTCGATCAGCGGGTAGTCCTTCTGGGACCAGACCTTGGTGAGGTCGAACGGGTTGAAGCGGTAGCCTTCGGCCTCGTCGACCGGCATGATCTGAACCTTGAGTGTCCAGCTCGGGAAATTACCGGCCTCGATGGCGTTGTACAGATCCGCGCGGTGGTAGTCGGGATCGCTACCGGCGAGGCTGTCTGCTTCGGCCTGCGTCAGGAACTCGATGCCCTGATCGGTCTTGAAGTGGTACTTCACCCAGAAGCGTTCACCCGCAGCGTTGACCCACTGGTAGGTGTGCGATCCGAAGCCGTCCATGTTGCGCCAGGTCTTCGGGATACCGCGGTCACCCATCAGCCAGGTCACCTGGTGAGCGGTCTCGGGACGCAGAGTCCAGAAGTCCCACTGCATGTCGTGGTCACGAAGACCGGAGCCGGGCAGTCGCTTCTGCGAACGAATGAAGTCGGGGAACTTGATGGCGTCCTTGATGAAGAACACCGGGGTGTTGTTGCCGACGAGGTCGTAGTTTCCCTCTTCGGTGTAGAACTTCATCGCGAAACCGCGCGGATCGCGCCAGGTGTCCGGGCTGCCCTGCTCACCGGCGACGGTGGAGAAGCGGACGAGGGACTCGGTCTTCTTACCCGGCTGCAGGAACGCGGCCTTGGTGTACTTGCTGACGTCGTGTGTGATGACGAGTTCACCGAAAGCGCCGCCGCCCTTGGCGTGGACGATGCGCTCCGGGACACGCTCGCGGTTGAACTGCGCGAGCTTCTCGATCAGGTAGTGGTCGTGAAGGAGCACCGGCCCCTGAATACCCGCGGTCAGCGATTCGTCATCACTTGCGACCGCGATACCGAAATTGTTGGTGGTGGGCTTGGTCATGGCGAAGCCTCCTAGCGTTGTGGGCTGGGCGTCAGAGGAGCGGGGCTGCATCCGAGTCGAACGCATGGGCTGCATGCGAGGTGGCTGACTCGGAGGTTCTGGACGCATCAATTCGATTCTGCGAGACCGCGTCCGACTCGGTGTCGGATTCGGCAGAATTCTTCAGGCAATCTTCGCAACGGCCCCAGAACACGACCTCGGCTTCGTCGATTTCGAAGCCGTGATTATCGGAAGGTTCGAGGCAGGGAGCTTGGCCGACAACACAATCGACGTCGACGACCTTGCCGCAGCCGCGACAGACGAGGTGATGGTGGTTGTCACCAGTTCTCGTCTCGAACCGTGCGGGCGAACCCGCCGGCTCGATGCGTCGCAGCAATCCTGCGTTCACGCATGCCTTCAGCACGTCGTAAACGGCCTGTGTGGATACCGATCCGAGCTGCTGCCGCACGAGTGCTGCAACAGAATCGGCGTCTGAATGCGGTTGGGCTGTAACCGCATCCAGCACGGCGAGGCGCGGAGCAGTGACCCTCAACCCGACGGCGCGCAGTTGCGCTCGGGGGTCGAAGTCATGCTCTCCGTCTCGCATGTTTCCCAGTATGCCGCTTTTCTGGAATTAGTCAAGAAAAGGATTGCCTAAGTTGAATCGAGACCGTTGTCACATATCAAGGACGGGAACAAATCCGGGGAGACCGCCGTTGAACACCCTGTCGGCGTCCGAACAAGCCCCGGGCCCCACCCCTTTTGTCGCTGCGAGCGACCACCCGCCGAGAGGCGCCTGTGGGACGTCGACACCTGACTTTCACACCACACGACCAAGGCCGCCCGGTCACTGACGGGCGGCCTTGGTCGCTTTTCGCAGGTCAAACCCCCGTTACCGACGCCTGGCCGCTCCCGTAGTCATTTTTCCGCCCAGAATCACGACGCCGTGATGGGTGCCCGCAGCCAACCAGTCCGGCAGGGTCTGCCCCTCTGCCTCGACGCTCACGCGCGCGTATCGGAACGATCCCGTCAGCCTTGCCGACGCGATCGCCAGACCTCCACCGGACTCCGGCTGCGCAAATCCCAACGCCCCGGCAATCGGCAGACGCGGCCCGAGCATCCGCGTATCCGAACGCACCCGCCATCCGTCGCCGGTTGCAGTGAATTTCTGCTGCACGTCTCCGTCGAACTCGGCCAGAACCTTGGGTAGTTGCCAGTGGACTCGCCCACCGTGCACCGACGGTTCCGAATCCACCGCGATGAAAGGGACCGCCATCCGCGGCATAGGCCCGATCCGTTTCCCTGGCGCATGCAAGACCGGACTGGCGAGGATCTCGCGATACGGGCCGACCGGCGAATCGAGGTAGTCCACCATCATGGCCACCGTCATCGGAATCGTTCGACCATCCGGGCCGAGCTCCCGCGCCGCCGACGTACTGCGGTGCCACCACAGTGTCGCGCGAACGCGAGCCGGCCACGGCGGCGGATCACTCACCGGCCAGTCGACGCGGTCACTTGTCGATTCAGGCACGCTCCACATCGGACACCTTCTCAGCTCGAATGGTCAGGGGAAGCCGCAAAGCGCCTGGTGCATGCGTCGGCACCACCGGATCGGACGGCAAAGTCGGATCGATACGTACGTATGGCTCGCCGGTCTTCGGGCGGGCGTCCGCGCCACCCTTGTTCGGCCACATCGCGCACGCTCGTTCCGCCTGCGCAGTGATGGTCAGGGAAGGATTCACTCCGAGATTTGCGCTCACCACCGAACCGTCCATGACGTGCAGTCCCTCATGACCGTATGCACGCAGATACGGATCGACGACGCCACTCGACGCGCTGTCACCGATCGCGCAGCCACCCAGAAAGTGTGCCGTCATCGGGATGTTCACGATCTCGGCGATGGAACCGCCCGGGTCGCCGTCGATCTTCTCGGCGACCTTGCGAATGGCTGTATGGCCCTGCGGAATCCACTGGGGAGGTGGATCACCCGGTCCCGGCCTACTGGTGAGGGAACGCCCGAATCGTTTGGTGTTCTTGGAAAGTTCGAGGGAGTTGTCGTCGGTCTGCATCACCAGCGCGATGACGGTTCGCTCGGACCAGTTCCGTACCGACAAGGACCGGAAGAACGCACCGGGGTGCCGTGCCGCGACCGCCAGAGTCTTCAGCACCCGGGGAGTTCGCCCGCCGCCGTCACTCAGGACGGTCTGCAGAAGTCCTATTGCATTGCTGCCCTTGCCGTATCGCACCGGCTCGATGTGCGTGTGATCATCCGGATGAAAGGACGATGTGATCGCTACGCCCTGCGTGAAGTTCCGTCGACGCGACTTCGACGTTGCGGCCAGTACGGCTTCGGAATTGGTACGTACGACGGTGCCCAGAGTGTCCGACAGGTCAGGCAGGGCACCGGATTCCTTCATACCGAGCAGCAGTCTCGCCGTTCCATACGTTCCGGCGGCTACCACCACCTGATCGGCGGTGAACCGAACTTCTCGCCGGCGGACGCCGTCCGTTCGCCTCGCGAGCAGGTGATAACCACCGCTTGCGCTCGGCCGAAGTTCGGTGACGGTCGTGAGCGGATGAACCCTGGCGCCCGCTTGCTCGGCGAGATGGAGGTAGTTCTTGACCAGCGTGTTCTTCGCCCCGACTCGGCACCCGGTCATGCATCCCCCGCATTCGGTGCAACCTGTGCGTTCGGGTCCTTTTCCGCCGAAGAACGGGTCCGGCACGGAAACTCCTGCCTCCCCGAAGAAAACCCCGACGGGGGTGGACGTGAAGGTCTCCCCCACGCCCATCTCTTCGGCTACGTCCTTCATCACCGCATCGGCAGGAGTGAAGGACGGATTGGTGCGAACACCCAACATCCGTTTGGCCTGGTCGTAGTACGGCGCCAGTTCGTCGTGCCAGTCAGTGATGTGCGCCCACTGACGGTCTTCGAAGAACCGATTGGGTGGCTGATACAACGTGTTGGCGTAGTTCAACGACCCACCTCCGACGCCGGCTCCCGCCATCACGAGCACATCCGGAAGAAGATGGATGCGCTGAACCCCATAACATCCGATCCACGGCGCCCACAGGTACTTTCGAAGTCTCCAACTGGTTTCAGGCAACTCGTCGTCGGCAAACCGTCGACCGGCTTCGAGCACCCCGACACGGTAGCCCTTCTCCGTCAGGCGAAGAGCGGCGACACTGCCACCGAATCCCGAACCGATAACCACCACGTCGTAGTGCGTCGTGGTCATGCCTCGACGCTTTCGATCTTGCGAGCGGAGTAGTTCTCACGATCGAAATGCTCCAGCAGCGAACGGAATTTGAAAGTGAACGTCGGCCACTGCACCGAGTTGCGCCCCTCCGGATCGATGTACCAACTCGAGCATCCGCCCTTGTTCCACACCGTGTGCTGCAACTCGTGCTGAATTCCCTTGTTGTAGTGCACCTGCACCGTCTCGTTCACGTCGAGGGCATCGATCCGCTCTCGCTTCATGGTGTTCAAGGCGTCGTTGACGTACTCGGCCTGGGACTCGAGCATGTACACGATCGAACTGTGTCCGAGGTTGGTGTTCGGACCGTACATGAGGAACAGATTCGGGAACCCGCTGACCGCAGTACCCTTGTACGCGCTGGGGCTACCGTTCCAATGTGCGGCCAGCGTCTCGCCACGTTTTCCGGTGATCAGATGCGCAACAGGCGGTTCCGTCGGCGTGAACCCCGTGGCGAAGATGATGGTGTCGACCTTGTGCTCGACTCCGCGTCCGTCGACCACTCCGTTTTCGGTGACCGAGACGAGACCACTGTCGACCAGACTCACGTCCGCGCGGTCAAGGGTGCGCAACCAGTCGTTGGACAGAAGCATGCGCTTGCAACCGATCGTGAAATCGGGAGTCAGTTTCCGGCGCAACTCCGGATCTTTCACCTGTCTGCGCAGATGGAGGCGCGCGGCCGCCTCGAAGGCAGGCAGCACCCACGTCGCGTGCGACATCGCGGCACCGAGTAGCTCGCGGAAGCCGTAAACCCACCCTCGAATCACCTTCTGTGTAACGGGAATCCGCGAGTACACGGCCTTCTGTGCAGCAGGCAGGGTGCGATCCATCCGCGGAATCACCCAGGCCGGAGTTCGCTGGAACACGGTGACATGGGCAGCAGGGTCGGCAATTTCGGGAACGAACTGAACCGCCGACGCTCCCGTTCCGATCACGGCTACGCGCTCACCACGCAGTTCGTGTTCGTGGTTCCACGTCGCCGAATGGAAAGTGGTCCCGGAGAATTGGTCGAGACCGGGGAAATCCGGGATCTTGGGCGTCGACAACGCTCCGGTCGCGGCGACCAGAGCTTTGGCCGTCAACGACCCTCGAGATGTCCGAATACGCCACAGCGCCGCATCCTCGTCCCACACAGCAGCTTCGAGCTCGCAGTTCAGGACTACGCGTTCCACGATGCCGGTGTCTGCGGCCACCTTCTTCAGATAGTTGTAGATCTCGGGTTGACGAGCAAAGGTATGACTCCAATCGGCGCTCGGCGCAAAAGAATACGAGTACAACGCCGTCGGCACGTCACAGGCACAGCCTGGATAGGTGTTGTCGCGCCAAGTGCCGCCGATGTCAGCTCCACGCTCGATCAACACGACGTCTGCAGCGCGGTTGTCGCGAAGCATTCTGGCGGCCAAGCCCATACCGGCAAATCCGGCACCGACGATCAGCGTTTCGACATGTTCGGGAAGCTTCACTTCTTCTCCACTCGGGATTGCCAGGCCGGCAACAGTCGCGCTCTGAGCGCGTCGTCGGCTTCGGATGTACGAAACAGGGCTGAGACGGCAAGCCCACGAACGAGTTCGATGGTGAGTTCGACCGACTCGGAATCGAACCGATCACCGAACAACTCGGCGCTGCCGAACTCGAGCGCCTCACTCACCTTGCGTTCGAGGGGCACCGTCGCCGCATGCAGAACGGGATCGGTCCGCGCCGCGACCCACAATTCGAGGGCGGCATAGAACAGCGGCCCGGAGAACGCGTCCGCCAGGACCTCGAGGCCTCGACCACGATCCACTTCAGCGGTGAGGATTTCTTCCAGCCGCTTGTCGACCAGATACTCGACGGCCGCAACGACCAGCGATTCCTTGGTCGGAAAATGATGCAGTTGCGTACCCCGCGAGACGCCTGCGCGGCGGGCGATCTCTTGCGTGCTGGTCCGTGCGTAGCCCAGCTCGACCAACGATTCGACGGCGGCGTCGAGGAGGCGCCCACGCATCGCCGCTGTACGTTCGGCCTGGGTACGGCTTACTTTCGCATCGGAAGTGGTCTCGGTCACAAGATAACTGTAGAGCCGAAACGTAAAACAGTCCAGGCTGACTTCAAATCTTGACACGTAACATACCGGTCAGTCAGCTCTGCCTGATAACGTCCTCGCATCGAGCGGAGGGAAACAATCGCTATGCCAGAGCAAACAGCATTTCCACACCGCCGTGTCGGGTTGGTGGAAGACCACGAGTCGGTAGCAATCGGCGTGTCCGTGATGCTCGAGGACGAGCCGGACCTCGAATTGGTGTGCATCGCGACCACTGTGTCCGAGATGCTCGCTCAGAACGTCGCCTTGGATCTGGCAATCCTCGACCTCCGGCTGGCCGACGGTTCATCGCCCAAGAGCAATGTCGAGCAACTGCGGGCCGCCGGGCTCGAGACATTGATCTTCACCGGGGCGGAAAACCCGTACCTCGTTCGCTCGGCCGCCCGTGCTGGCGTACTGGGTGTTGTACGCAAGTCCGAACCGACTGCCGTCGTGGTTGATGCGATACGCGCCGCCGCGTCGGGAAGGCAGGTGGTGACGACAGAGTGGGCTGCCGCAATCGACGGGGATCCAGGTCTCGACGAAGTGGGTCTGAGCCCTCGACAACTCGAGGTCCTCGAACTTTACGCATCCGGAGAGAAGGCGGATCGAGTTGCGCGACTCACCGGTTTGGCGCCGCAGACGGTTAACGACTACCTCCAGCGCATCAGGCAGAAATATGCGGCTGTCGGACGACCCGCACCGACAAAAACGGATTTGTACAAACGCGCGGTCGAAGACGGGGTGTTACCAATTCCTGAACGGCCTACTTCCGGAAAAAAGCTGACTTTGACTAACAATGAGGTTCGGCAACAATAACTCTCACAGCGCTGCCCCTGAAAATATGGGCAGAGGAATTGATGTCTGGGAAAAATTTCCCTCTTCGAATTACATTCATCTGACAAGAAGACGGCACTGTCGGGGGTCTGTCATTCCGCTACAGAGAAGTAAGGACAAAATTCATGACAGTCACTGTGGAAAACTGCATGGCACAGGATCCCGTCGGACCGCACCTTTCGGAGCGCGAAATCGAGGTTCTCAGGGAATGGCTACTGAGTGATTCGAAGTCACGCGTCGCTCAAAACCTCTACATCAGCGTGGGAACGGTGGGGACCCACCTGTCGCGGATTCGCGAGAAGTATGCCGACGTTGGAAGGAACGCACCGACGAAATGCGAATTACTCGTGCGAGCGATACAAGATCAGATAGTGACGATCGACGAACTCTGATCGACAGAGTTGCTTTCGACAAAACAGCCAGTGCTTCTGACGAAATTCTGAGGCTCTTCGGCCGTTTCATCGGCGCCGGCTATGTCTGCTATCTGATATTGCTTGCCCCTGCGATTGCAGAAGCCACCGCGATGTCTGCGTCGTGGTGGACTCCACTGGCGGTGGTCGCGACTTTCGGTATTGGGCTGGCGCTGGGAGCATCGACGTTCCACGCCGACACCCGATGGGTGAAACGAACTGCGAGCGCAAATGCGGTTCTCTACGTCGTGGTCATCCTCCTGTGGTGGCCGGCGTGGAATGGTGACCACGTCACAGATTTCACCTTGTGGATTTCCAATTTCCCCGGCGTCGCCAGCCTTGCTGCCGCTGCAGCTTGGCGACCGGCCGCCGCCGTCGTGCACCTTTTCGTAGTGGCAACACTCGCACAGTTGACCAATCACATAATCCGGACGAGTCCCACGACGCACCTGTTGGTTCCCGACCTCGCCTTCGCCTGGACATTTTGCGCGGTTTTCGTAGCAGCGGCCGTCATGGCCTTGCGAACCGGACGAGTACTGGATGCGACCATCGCCACCACTCATGCCGCTGCCGCCGGCGCCGCCGCGGCCGAGGCCAAATCCGTCGAACGCGAGAGATTCGACGCACTCATCCACGACACCGTGATGTCGACTCTGCTCGCTGCTTCGAGAAACGATGCCGATCCCTCGGTCGTCGCTCAGGCGCGAAGGACGGTGGCAAGACTCGACGAACTGCGCTCCGGAACCGACCACGAGACGAGTTTCGACTTCGACGGAATCCTCGCTCAGTTGCGTTCAGCCGCTTCGGAAGTGGACGAAAACATCACGTTCGAGACCGCCCTCTCCGACGGGTCTGATCCGAGCGGATACGCACCCGACTCGATTCGTGCGATGGCCGGTGCGATGGCCGAGGCACTGCGCAACAGCGTCAAACACGCCGGAAGCAGTGCACGGCGTTCGGTCACGGTCACGGCAACCGCCACCCACCTCGAAGTAGTCGTCGAGGACGACGGCGTCGGCTTCGATCCGAGCTCCGTCGAGACGCATCGCCTCGGAATCACTGTCAGCATCCGCGGTAGAATGCGTCAACTCGACGGCGGATCGGCAACCATTCGATCGTCACCCGGCCGCGGCACTTCGGTGACTCTGACGTTGAGCTTGCCCGTAGCGGTGATGACATGACCAGACCGGACGGACGAGATGTCCGCGATCTTCTCGGCATGCACAGCCGTGCTGCTCGATTCATGGCTGCATGCTTCGCGCTCACCTGCGTGATCTCGGTCGCCTACACGTCGTCCGACGTCCGCGCAGTCTGGCCGATGATCTTGGCAATTATCGTGTGCTCGACTGCGGCTTTCACACTCGTACTGAGCAGAGGCGACCCGATGCCGCTGGGGCAGAGCGTTCTGGTGTCTCTGACCGGCGCCGTCACGAGCGGCCTGGTGTTGTCAGTGGTTCCAGTCCCCGTCAACGACATGACTCAACTCTGGATGTTCGGGATGTCGACGGCAGTCTTCACCTTCATGTGCGTTCGTGGGCGTACAGCACTCGCGTGGCTCGGGCTTGGACTCATGGTGTTGGTGACCGCCATCTGGTCCTCCACCACCGGCCAGGGGGCCATGTACGGAGTGTCGTTGACGGTCATCAACGCGGGCCCTGTTCTGATGTCGACCTTCTTCGCATACACCATCCGTCCTCAAGCCAGGGTTATCTACGAACTTCGTGAGCGGTCCACCCAACGAATTGCCTCCGCGTCCGCCAGTGCTGCGATTCTCGAGGAACGCGACGCGCAACTCGACAGGCTCGATGTCCTTGCACGCCCGCTCCTCGAACGGGTCGCTTCCGGGGTTCCACTGACAACCACCGAGCGGCAAGAATGCGAACTCCTCGAGGCGCAACTCCGAGATTCGCTGAGGGCGACAGGCTTACAACAGACAGATGTCATCGATGCTGTGCGTGCCGCTCGAAACCGCGGCGTCGAAGTGGTCTTGCTCGACGACCACGGAATGGATGGCGCGAACGCCGACGTGCGCGACCGAATCCACTCGAGCATCGTCCGGGAACTCACCGCGATCACGCGAGGAAAAGTGACCATACGGATCCTTCCACCTCGGCGTACCGCTATGGCCACGATGCTGGTCGACACTGAAGACGTTCGACGAATCGAGTTCGATCACAACGGCATGCAGCTGCTACGGCAGGGGGACCGGGGAGAGCTCGGCACCTCGTCCATGTCCGTCGATCCGACTACAGACAGCGCCGTCGAACCCGAATAGCTTTCGAGGAGAGTGAGATTCACCGGGTCGATCACCAGGAGAAATGAATGATCTTCGAACTGCGTCCAGCGCATGTCGCACGTGCCCTCGCCGCACTGTGTGCCCTTCCGATTCTGTGGACCTTCGCAGTAGAGGGAATCACCACGACAACGGAATACGACTACAGCACAGGCGAAGTGTCCTCGTCGAGCGACCTGGGCTCTCAGATCGGAAGCGTCGCGATCTGGATCGTCCTCGCGATCGCATTTGCCGCCGGTGCCTGGTATCTGGAGAAGCAGCGCATCGGTTGGCCGCCGGCGGCGCACGAGCAGCTGGTCAGACTGCAGCTGGTATCACCCAACCGAGAAGAGTAAAGGTCCCTACCGCTTCCGATCGCCGGCGCGGAGAAGATTACTGGGAACCGTATGGCCCACTATCTCCTCTGCAACGGCAGCGGCACGAATGCTCGCATCCAAGTCGATACCTGTCGCGATGCCCATGTCTTCGAGCATGTAGACCAGTTCCTCCGTCGCGATGTTGCCACTGGCACCGGGAGCGAACGGACAACCACCGAGACCTCCGGTGGACGCGTCCAGGTTTCGAACACCGTGCTGCACAGCCGCAAACGCGCACGCAAGACCAGCGCCACGCGTGTTGTGGAAGTGCGCACCCAAGCCGAAGTCACCTACTCTTTCGCCCACAGCGTCGATCAATCGTCCGACACGCCCCGGCGTGGCAGTGCCGATGGTATCTGCGATCGAGAATTGATCAGCACCGAACTCCTTGGCCTGCTCCGCAATCCGCAGAACACGATCCGGGTCGGTTGGACCGTCGAACGGACAGTCCCAGGCTGTGGCCACGATGACCTCCACCCGTCCTCCGGCGTCGTGGACGATCCGGACGACCTCTCCGATACGTTCGGTCGCTTGCTCCGTCGTCGACCGAGTGTTGGCCTCGCTGTGGCCATTCGATGCCGACACAACATATTCGACGGTTTTCATTCCTGCGGCGACGGCCCGTTTCGCTCCACCGATTCCGGCGACCAATGCCGAGAACTCGATGCCGGGCCACTGGTGCAGTTCTGCTGCCAACAATTCCGCGTCGGCCAACGCCGGCACAGCGCGCGGTGAGACGAACGACGTCGCCTCGATACGCGAAACACCCGTCGCAGCCAGAGCGTCGACAAGACGAAGTTTCTCCGCCAGCGACACCGGGTCTTCGATCTGCAACCCGTCCCGTGGTCCGACTTCACGAATACTGACTGCTGGAATACCCACGCCAGGTACCGACATGTCAGATCACGCCCTTCGTCTTCAGTTCTGCCTGCTCGTCGTCCGAGAGTCCGAGGAGCCCGCCCCACACCGAGGAGTTGTCGTGACCCGGCGCCGACGCTCCCGCGTTGCGCACGGATCCGGGTGTCTCACTGAAGGTAGGCACGACGCCCAAGCCGAGGACGTTTTCACCGATCCGCTCGTCGTAGTGGTCGACGAGCATCCCCCGCTCGATCAGCTGCGGATCCTTGACGACATCTTCAACCGTATTGATCGGCCCGGCAACAACTCCCACTTCGGTGAGGCGTTCCACCAGGCTGGTGGGATCTTGGAGCGCGACCCAGGCGCTGATCAGTTCGTCGAGCTCGTCCTGATGTTTGCCACGCGCAACATGATTGGAGAAGCGGTCGTCATGCGCTAGTTCCGGTCGCCCCATGATGGTGCACAGACGCACGAAGAGCGTATCCTGATTGGCTGCGATCACCACCCAGTTTCCTTCAGAGGTCTGATAGATGTTGGACGGCGCAATACCCTCCAATCTCGTTCCCGAGGGCTGCCGGATGATCCCGCCCCGATCGTAATCCGGGATCGTGGATTCCTGCACCGCCAGACAGGATTCCGTGAGGGCAACGTCGACCACCTGACCACGGCCGGTCCGCTCTCGTGAGAGCAACGCTGCCAGCACTCCCTGAACGGCGAACATCCCGCCGAGAGAATCTCCGAGCGAAAGGGCAATACGCGGAGGCGCCTGCCCTGGATAACCGTTCAGATGCCGAAATCCGCTGACCGCTTCGGCAACCGAGGCGTAGCCGGCGCTCTTGGCTTGCGGTCCACTCTGCCCGTAGCCGGATACCCTGGCCAACACCAACTTCGGATTGCGCGCACTGAGAACGTCGAATCCCAGGCCCCACTTCTCGAGGGTGCCCGGCCGGAAGTTCTCGACTACCACATCGGCATGTTCGATCAGATTCAGAAACAGGTCTCGTCCCGCGTCGACGCGAAGGTCCAAGGTCACACACCGCTTGTTGCGGGCGTGAACCGTCCAGAAGAATCGATGACCGTCCTGCTCGGCCTGACCCCAGGTACGAAGCGGGTCCGGGCGGTCCGGCGATTCGATCTTGATCACGTCGGCGCCCATGTCGCCGAGCAGTTTCCCGGCGAAGGGCCCGGCGATCAAGGTTCCGAGTTCAATCACCCGATATCCGTCCAGGGGCCCGGTGGGCGCACCTTCCGACACAGCTGCCTCCTCTGGGAACTTTTCTCCCCTTGAAGGCTACGTCACCACCCGATATCGCAACATCATGTCGTGGTCTTCGTGATCGAGCATGTGGCAGTGCCAGACGTACCCCTGAAGGTCCCCCATGCCGACTTCTCCGTGTGCCGAGTGATCTGCCATGGAACCTCTCGCGAAAGTTGCATCCGGATCGAAGCCCAACTCGTCGGCCGTCGGAAAGCGCACGATCACGCGGGTGATCGAGTTGGCATCCACGATGACAGTGTCCTTCTCCCCCGTTTCCCACACTTCGGGAGGCCGCAGCGAAGAGGTCACGAATTCCTCTGCCGACGGCGTCCACCGGACCCCCAAGTCAGGCACCGGATACCGCTGCATCAGTGCTGCAGTGTCGAGGCTTTGGCGTCCCACAACGCGGAACGCCACCAGGTGCAGATGAATCGGATGTGGTTCCGTGGTGATGTTGATCAGATTCCATTGCTCGACGGTTCCCTGACGCGGCAGTTCGATATCTGAATCAGTGAACCGCAAATTGTTGAGCGACATGGTGATCGAGGGATAATCCGAGGGACGCGAGAGCTGCATGATCGTAAGATTTCGCACCACATCCGGTTGTACTGGTTCGGCCGCAACAGAATTCAACTGCTGCGGGATCGAGCCGGTGAATCCCTTTGCGCTGCCCACGTCGAACCGACAGAACACCGGCATCACCTGCGTGCCGCGTTGAGCCACCGCAAGGGGTACCGGTTCGTCGTTGCGCAATTCCACCGCCGTGCCCGGCTCGAGCATGCTGAAGTCGACCAGCAGATCAGCGCGTTCACCCGGACTCAGCCGGACGTGATCCGTCGGCGCCGGAGCGGCCAAAAATCCTCCTTCGGAACCGATCACCCAGAACCGCATACGATTTGCGAAATGCAGATTCCACACCGAATAGGTTGCGGCATTGAGCAGTCGCAATCGGTACAGTCCGCGAGCCACCTCCACTTTCGGCCATACGACGCCGTTCACTACACCCACGTCACCGGGAGTCGCCGGATCCCAGGAACCCTGCGGAGTGAGCCACGTGGAACGGACACTCTGTTGACCGTCGGAGGTGAAGACCTTGTCCTGCAGAATCATCGGAAGCTCGAATTCGCCGGACGGCAAGCCGAGAGAATTCCCGGTGGTGCCTGTATCTGCGTCGTCACGGAGAAAATACATCCCGACCAGCCCGGCGTAGACGTTGAGGCGCGTCATTCCCATGGCGTGATCGTGATACCAAAGATTGCCGGCGGCACGACCATTCGTGTATTCGTGAACCAAACCTTCGCCCGGACGCTGGATCAGCTCCGGATGCCCGTCGAACTGCGGTGCAGTAACTCCTCCGTGCAGGTGAAGCGAGGTGGGGACCTGTGTGCGGTCGAGGTCGCTGACGCCGTGCAGACCCGGATCGACATCCGCGGCAAGCGGATACGCAGAAATGTCATTGGCATATCGGACTGTGACGAGCTGATCGACGTGAGCTTCGATGGTGGGGCCCAGATAATCCATTCCGCCGTAACCCAGCGACGGCGACGACGGTAGGTCCGGATGGAATCGGTGCATCGACGATGCCGCACGAAGCTCCAGGTTGCCACCCGAAATGCCCGGCAGGACAGGAAGGGTCTCCCGAAACGGTTCCAGCCGGGGTGACGGAAGTTGGAACGGGCGTAATGGATCGACATCAGGTGGTCGAGCCGTCGCTGATCCAGCGGACAACGCGCTCAGACCGGCCAGCAAGCCAAGCCCTTGAACAAACGATCGGCGACGGATCTTGTGTGACTCGTCCACTCACGGCCCCCTCACGCTGACGGCATCCGGAGCGGGTTACCCGTGTGCCCGCACGGTCAAACACCGACCACCTTCTCCAACCAAAGCTCGAAAATCGGCGACCTTACCCCACCGCACCGGTCGCCGTACTCGACGACCTCCTCCGTCCCGACGAAACACGTTTGCGGACAACGGATGCACTCTTGCAGCTTTGCGAGAAGCCGAAGATTCGAAAACGCTCTTGACTCGAACGCATGTTCGAGTATGATTTGGGGAGGGGATCGGGGGATTCAATGAGTGTCTTGTTGTCGGACGTGGTGTCTGGTTCTGCGGTGGGGTTACGCGGACGCCTGTGGCAGTTGTCTGCTGCAGAGTTGCGTGCTGCTGCTGTCGAGGCGAGTGCTGAGATTCTGCGCCTCGAGGCGGTTCGTGTGGCGGTGGTGGACGAGTTGTCGTTGCGCCCGGATGATCAGGTGATTGCCAGTCGCGGTGTCGGTTCGTGGTTGGCGGCTAACACGATGCTGCAGGTTCGGGACGGGAAGAAGATCGCCGCGTTAGGTGCGGCTTTGCGGCCGTTTCCGGCGGTGGCGGCTCGGTTCGATGGCGGGGATTGCTCGTTCGATCATGCCGTGTTGATCGTGGCGTTCTGTGAGTCACCTCCGAAGGGGATGCCGGACGCCGCGCTCCCTCGCTGTATCGATTTGTTGTTGGCGGCTGCGTCGGGGGTGGAGGCGACGACCACGAAGGTGCGGAACGTGATCGCGACCTTGGAGCGAATCTTCGAATCCGATGAAATTCCACCCGCCGAAGACGTCGACCGGAATGAGCTGCGGATCGCGTCGACATTGAACGGTCGAGTGGTGGTGCGCGGGGATTTCGACGCCCTCACCGGAGAAATGCTGCTCTCGGCCCTGTCGAATCTGACGATGCCCACCCCGGCACCCGATGGAACCCCGGATTCTCGGTCGGCAGCGAAACGAACTGCCGACGGGTTCACCGAACTGATCCGCCGCTATCTCGACTGCGCCAAAACAGGCACAGACGGTGGTCAACGCCCGCACGTGAACGTGCACATCAATGCTCGTGATTTGGCTGAGCATCGGGATTGCGCCGCGTCGCCTTCTGATGTGGACGACGAAGGCTCACCCGATCTGGACTTGTCGGATCTTGATGTCGGGCACATGCCCTGGCTCGGGCCACTGTCGGTGTCGCAGAGCAGGCTTCTCGGCTGCGACTGTTTCCTCTCCACCGTTCTGCTCGACGGTCACGGGGCGCCGCTCGATGCGAAACCAGGGAAGAGGTTGGTCACCGCCGAACAACGGACTGCGTTGATTGCCCGAGACAAGGGCTGCGCCTTCCCCGGCTGCACATGCGTACCCGCCTGGACCGATGCACACCACATCCGGCACTGGGCGAACGGTGGCCCGACCGTGATGAACAACCTGGTCCTGCTGTGCCGTTCACATCACCGACTGATGCACCGCAAATCCGGGTTCGTCGGGAAATGGGAAATCCGCATCGGCGCCGACAACAAACCCTGGTTCATCCCGCCGCCCTCGATCGACCCGCAGCAGCAACCGCGCCCAGCGAACACCACCTTCAAAACCTGAGAACGAACCTCAGGCACAACAGAACACTGCCGAGCACCGCATCGAAGGGATCCCCCGATGCGGTGCCAACAGGCCGTGGCGAACCCGTCAGACGGCCTGCGCAGCCTTGGCGGCTCGCGGGAATCGCTCCCGAATCTCCGCTGGCGTGACAACTCTCGGGTCGAGGGGTTGCTCGTCGCGCAGGTGGCGAACCAACACCTTGCCCGTCATCGGCGCGATGACTTTCAGAGCAGTGGTCATGTTCTTCGATGAACTGGCGACCCGGACCGCAGTGCGCACCGCGGGCGCAATTGCCCTGTCCAACAAAGCGGGTTGATCGAAGCCACCCATCGTTCGCATCCAGCCGGGCAAAGTCGCGATAGTGGCCGGCGCGACCAATCGGCTGAATGTCGCGAACTTCGTCTTCCCCTGTGCTCTCGGTGTTCTCAACAAGTAGTGCATCGCCCGGTTGGCACGCTCGGAGGTACACAATCTGGGCCTGACTTCAGCGAAGTACTCACGTACCTCGTCTCGGGAGCGTGGAACGTCGGAGGTCTTGCATGTCTGTAGTTCGGCAGCGATCACGCATTCTTCCCAGTACCGCTGCTCTTCGACAGCTGAAAGCGGGCCCGGCCCATACATCTCGTAGCACTTGAGCACCGAATGCCAACCCGTCACGTGGATCCAGAGTTGTGACGCCGGATTGTTTGCGCTGTAACGAGTTCCGGTGATCGGTTCAATGCCCGTGGCCTGAGCATGAACTGTCATGAGGTGGTCGGACAAGGCCAATGCCGTCCGCCCGTCGGCAGTGGCGACGGTCAGGAAGTACGCCAAGGTTCGGTCGAGTCGCCCGGCCGGATCGCTGTAAATCCCGCTCATGTCTGCCACTGCGGCAGCCAAGAAGGGGTCGAAGTGCTCGAGCACCACCGACCGCTGGAACCCGATCAGCGCTGTCGGCGCGGCCCAGATCTTCCAACTGGGTGATCCTGGGCCGAAGAAGCCGTAATCCTCACGCGGTCGATTCATCGTCAGTTCAGACATTTCATTCCTCCCCGTTCGTTGAGCCGGCACCGTTCATTTCGTAGGCACCAGACAAGGCGACTACTTGCTGCCAGACGTACTCGAATCGCTCCGCCGCGAACGTGGGGCGCCGGATAGATGCCAGTGCCAACCGTTGCTGATCTTCACTGGCGCTGGGTTTTCCGTACAACTCCACCGCTGCAGCACTGAAGTCGCGGACCAGGACATCGAAGATCTGATCCAGCACCCCACCGTTCCGCTGCCCCTCGTCCAATCCCAAGATCTCGGCTTGTTCGAGGATCAACTGGCCGTAGACGACGAGGGTGAAGAGTTCGGTGATCGCAAGGCCGAAGTCCAAGTCGACCTGCTGCGCCGCATCCGGTGCAGCTTCGACTAGAAGGGTCACGAGCGCTTCTGCCTGCTCCACGAACAGTGCAACGTTGGGAACATCCGCAAACTTCGCGTACACCGCTCGCCAGTCGTCGAATCGAACCTTCGACAACCCCCGTGCCGGGCCCTGACGGAACAGGAACTCGTCGTCGGCTGCGTCGTTACGCGTCGGAATCGCCGGAAACGACTCGGGGGCAAAGAGGTACGCCGGCATGAACTTGGCGATCAGGGCGAGATTGACGGCGACGGTCCCCTCGAGCTTGGGCAACCCGTCGACATCTATCTTGGCCACCGCGAGGTAGCTGTCCTTCTCGAAGCCCTTTGCCGCAGCGATGTCGGAGAGCAGTCCGATCACTTTCTGCGCTTCGGTTGTCACCTTCATCTTGGTGACGGGGTTGAACAAGAGGTAACGGCGGTCTTCGGGAGATGCCGTCCGGAAGTAGTCCACCGCGCGATCCGAGAAGAGCCTCATCGCCAGCAGGCGTGCGTACGCGTCGACGAATTCTCGTCGCACGTGGGGGAAGGCAGTGACGGGATTGCCGAACAGGATTCGATTGTGCGCGTGGGTGATCGTCTCGTACAAGGCATGAGTCGACATACCGATTCCGCCGAAACACAGGTTGAATTTTCCGATGTTCACGGTGTTGAGTGCGGCACTGAATGCTGCCTCGCCGGTATGCAGGATATCCTCTGCCGCAACGGGATAGTCGACGAGTGAGAACTCCGCTACGTACATCTGCGCCGGAACGATGTTCTTCACCACGGTGAATGCCGGATGGTCCGAGTCGGCGTAGAAGAAGACGTACTGATCAGTGCCCTCCACTCCGTCGACACGACCGAAGACAGAGACCGTGTTGGCGCAGTTGCCATTTCCGATGTAGTACTTCGAACCGCTGGCCAGGTACCCGCCGCTGCCGTTGGGCGTCAAGACCATGTCGGTGGAGTAGACGTCCGCGCCATGCTCTTTCTCGGACAGTCCGAATGCCGCAACGCCTCCGGAAGCCAAAGCGGAAGCTGCTCGCGCCCTTGCCGTCTCGTTGTCGCTCTGCCACACCGGCCCGAGACCGAGGATGGTCACCTGCCACGGGTACCAGTAGTTGAGTCCGTAGAAGCCGAGGATCTCGGACAGCGCGGCGATACGGCTGGTATCCCAGCGCTTGTCGGAGTCACCGCCGCTGTCGCGGGCGGGCGTCAGAAATGTGGCGAACAGACCTTCCTTCGCCGCGAAATCGAGGAAATCGGAGTAGAAGATCTTGTCGTGATAGTCGGCCAGGAGTCGGTTCTTTCCACGCGCCTCGAACCAGTCGACGGTCGCGCCCAGCAGTCTCCGCGTGGTCGCGTCGAACTCCGGCCGATCGTACGTGGAGGGATGGAGCAGCAGATCATTCGGCACTAAAGAGGTCGACGCTGTCATAGCGGTTGTTCTCCTCGAGATCTCGGCAGAGGCGCCTCACTGAGCACCATTCGAATACAACGCCACCGTAACAATTGCAGACGATGAATACAACGGTTGCGTATTATTCACGAAGAAGTGGCAGGCAGATTAGGGTGAGACCGGAGGTGATGCACACGATGACCAGGTCACAAGCTGACGCAACGGATACACCGCGGCGCAAGTACGCCCCTCGCATGGCGCCGGAGCAACGTCGCGAGCAGCTCCTCGACGCAGCATTCGAGGTCACCGGCCGCGTTGGCCTGCACAACCTCAGCATGGAATCCGTCGCTGTCGAAGCCGGTGTCGGCAAGCCCGTCCTCTACACGATTTTCGATACCAGGACCGATCTCGTCGCTGCACTGCTGCGCCGCGAGCACGAGCGTGCCATCGCTCAGGTGCTCGAAACCATGCCGACAGATCTGAGCGAACTCGGCCCAGCGGCGTCGTACACCGGGACCGTTGGCGCCTTCGTCGACGCCGTACTGGAGAACCCGACGCGCTGGCGCCTGATTCTGACGTCTGTCGAGAACGCCCCCAGCGAGTATCACGGCTTGTTGAAGCTCTCTCGCGGAGCTGTCTTCGCCCGCGCCGAAGAACTGGCCCGCGCCGGGATTGCCCTCGAGCCGAAGCTCGAAGGCCTTGATCCGGTTCTCCTCGCACACACCATGATGTCGTTCGCCGAAATGCTCGGACGACTGGCCGTCAGTGATCCCGAAACCTATACCCGAGAAAGACTTTCCAGTTTTGCCGTGGCTCTCGCACAATCGGTCGGGCGTTAGCGGCCGACTGAAACCTGTCGGTCGGATCTGCTTCAATACACGCATGACATCACCATCGATCGAACCGCTGCAGCTCTTCGAAACGTCTCCGGGCAACTGGTCACTGATGCTCACCGACCAGCATTTCGGCAAGGTGGCATCGATATTCGAGCAGGTAGAGGGTTTCGAAGGCTCCGGTTACGACTGGGCGTCGGTCGCCCACGCAGTGGTAGGCCGCGATGCACCGCATCTGGAGGGCCGCTTCGGCACCGATCCCGAAGCGGGCATGTTTGTTGCGTACGGCGGCGACCACGAAGCTCTTGGTGAACTCGGTGTGCTTCTCGCCAAGGCGTATTCGGATGCCGAGTACCTCGGCGGACTCGTCGCTATTTCCGAACTCGACTAGAACTCCCTATCGAAACGACATCGGCCCCACACCTAGGTGCGGGGCCGATACCGAACAAAGGACTAGCCGACCAGCAGCTCGGCAATCTGAATCGTGTTGAGCGCGGCACCCTTACGCAGGTTGTCGCCCGAGACGAAGAGCGCGAGTCCGCGGCCTTCGGGGACACCCTCGTCCTGACGGATGCGACCGACCAGCGACGCGTTGCCACCGGCTGCGGCGAGCGGCGTCGGAACCTCGACCAACTCGACGCCCGGAGCGTCGGCCAGCAGTTCCTTGGCGCGAGCGACCGAGAGCGGGTTGGCGAATTCCGCGTTGATCGCGAGCGAGTGCCCGGTCACGACGGGTACGCGCACACAAGTGCCCGAAACCAACAGATCGGGAAGCCCGAGGATCTTGCGGCTCTCGTTGCGGAGCTTCTGATCCTCGTCGGTCTCGCCGCTGCCGTCATCGACCAGCGAACCTGCCAGCGGCAGGACGTTGAACGCGATGGGGGCGACGTAGTTGTTCGGGGCCGGGAACTCGACGGCGCTGCCGTCGTGAACCAGCTTCTCGGCGTCGCCGACTACGGCGCGCACCTGGCCGAGGAGTTCCTCGACGCCGGCGATGCCGCTACCGGACACGGCCTGGTAGCTGGAGACGATCAGACGCTGCAGACCGGCTTCGTCGTGCAGAACCTTCAGCACCGGCATCGCTGCCATGGTGGTGCAGTTGGGGTTCGCGATAATGCCCTTGACCAGGTTCTTCGTGTCCTGCGGGTTGACCTCGCTGACCACGAGGGGAACCTCGGGATCCTTGCGCCATGCCGAAGAGTTGTCGACAACGGTCGCGCCGGCAGCAGCGAAGCGAGGAGCCTGGGCGCGCGAGAGCGTCGCACCGGCTGAGAACAGGGCGATGTCGATGCCCTTCAGGTCCTCATCCGATGTGGCGGCCGCATCCTCGACGATGATCTCTTCGCCGCGGAAGGGCAGCTTCTTACCGGCGGAGCGTGCAGATGCGAAGAACCGCACCTTGTCCGCGGGGAAGTTCCGCTCTTCGAGCAAAGTGCGCATGACGATGCCGACCTGACCGGTCGCACCGACAACAGCGATAGTCGTCATGAGAAATTACCGTCCCGTTCCAGCGTGTACTACTGCTTCTTCTTCGCCACCGAGCCCGAAAGCGTCGTGGATGACACGTACAGCGTCGTCCAATTCGGTGTCCTTGACCAGCACTGAGATGCGGATCTCAGAGGTCGAGATGAGGTCGATGTTGATGTCTGCCTTGGCCAGCGCCTCGCAGAACGTGGCGGTGACGCCCGGGTGGCTCCGCATTCCGGCGCCGACCAGGGAAACCTTGCCGATGTGGTCGTCGAACAAGATCTGCGTGAAGCCGATGTCTTCCTGACGCTTGGTCAGGATCTCGACGGCGCGGGGGCCGTCGGCCGTCGGAAGCGTGAAGGTGATGTCCGTCTTGTTGGTCTCCACCTTGGAGATGTTCTGCAGCACCATGTCGATGTTGATCTCGGCATCGGAGACTGCGCGGAACACCTTGGCAGCGTGTCCCGGTGTGTCCGGCAATCCGACAACGGTGATCTTGGCTTCGCCGCGATCGTGCGCGACTCCGGTGATCAGGGCCTCTTCCACAGGAATGTCCTCCATCGATCCGGACACGATTGTTCCGGGCTTGGTGGTGTATGACGAACGGACGTGCACAGGCACGTTGTAACGACGGGCGTACTCGACGCACCGGAGCATGAGCACCTTCGCACCACACGCTGCGAGTTCGAGCATTTCCTCGAAGGAAACCGTCTCGAGGCGGTGAGCGTCGGGGACGATGCGCGGATCGGCGGAGAAAACGCCGTCGACGTCGGTGTAGATCTCGCAGACGTCAGCGTTGAGTGCAGCTGCCAACGCCACGGCAGTGGTGTCCGAGCCACCGCGTCCGAGCGTCGTGATGTCCTTGCTGTCCTGGCTGACGCCTTGGAATCCGGCGACCAGAACGATCGAGCCTTCGTCCAGCGCAGTGCGAACACGGCCCGGCGTGACGTCGATGATCTTGGCGTTTCCGTGGCTGCCGGTCGTGATGACTCCGGCTTGTGAGCCCGAGAACGAACGAGCTTCGGCGCCGAGGGAGTGAATTGCCATCGCTACCAAGGAGTTGGAGATGCGCTCACCCGAGGTCAGCAGCATGTCCATTTCACGGGCCGGCGGGGAAGGGCACACCTGCTGAGCCAGATCGAGCAGCTCATCGGTGGTATCGCCCATCGCTGACACCACGACGACGACATCATTGCCGGCCTTCTTGGTCTCGACGATCCGTTCAGCGACTCGTCGGATGCGCTCGGCGGTTGCCACCGAGGATCCGCCGTACTTCTGGACGACGAGAGCCACGCGTTTCTACCTCCAGGTCGAAATTGTTTACAGATACCAGAGGTCGAGCTTACCGAGGTGGTCCTGGGACTTCCCGATGCGTACTGCTGTTCGCCTCAGATCCGCGCGGGATCAGTTGCGAGATCCGCGCTCGCATCAACGTCGCAGAACGCGAGCCACCGGCAACGTAACCGACCACCGCGACGGCAACTCCGCAGGCGAGAAGCACGCGGATACTGCTGACCAGCGAAACTGCCAGCGCGTCGTACACCGCGACTGCCGCCTCGGATGACGGTATGTCTGAATTCTGTAAATAGACCCGCCGCACGACGGCCAGCGCCACCAACAGGGCGATCATCGCCACCGCCGTCGCCAGCCCGACCAGGGACAGTGCGCGCATTCGCCTCGGCGCAACTGCGACGGCCGCGATCGCACAGGCCAGCGACACCCACGGCAGCCAGGCCGCTGCCCGGTCGAGAGTGTTCGAGAGGTCCTGGGCCCGCACCAGCTCGTCGGATTGCAGGATCTCGAACTGCGGATCGAACGTCGGGAGACGATCGACGACGGTGAATCCGCGATCGCGGAGGTTCGTCCGCAGTTCTGTCATGATCGGCTCGAGGGACAAGGTGACTGTTCCGCTGTCGTCGGACCGAACGATGCCGTCGGTGGCTCTGCCAGTCACCATCGCAGCAAGTTGCGCGTGCGCCTGACGGTTGGCCGCGGTCCAGAGCGTCGCGAACTGGTCGCTCGAGACCAACGACTGAGCCGCCTCCCGAACAAGTTTCTCGGCTTGTCTCGTCACCACCTGCGGAAACCGGTCCAACCGCTGCATCAATTCCTCGGTCAGCCGATCAACGACAGCCGCTTGGACAGCAGGTTCGGAAGCCAACGGGGCAACCGTCTCGACGTAGCTGTCGGTGTCGTTCACCTGGGTGTGGACGAACAGCGCGAGCACCGAGCCGGCAGCACCGAGACCAGCGAGAACGATCAGCAGTGAACAGACGATCCAGCGGATCGAGCGCATCACGTGTGCTTGGCGCGCGCCGGTCGAATCTTCGCGGTGATGTGGTGAATGCGGTGATCGTCAGCGGGTATCCGGAAGGTCTCGGTAACCCGAACGGTCATCAGGTTCCGCCCGAACAACCCGGCGTCGAGGAGGTAGTCAGCCGTCAGGTCGTCCCCGTCGACCGTCCACTCCACCTCACGAATGTCGCGGATCACGCGATACTGAGGACCTCCGGAAAGGCTGCGCCGCAAATGATTCCCCGAAAATCCGGTCTTGAGCCCGACCTCGCGGCGTACCGCGTCCGGAGCCAGCGGTACGGAACTGCCATCGTGACTGCGGAGCGCGTCGAGGTACGTGCTCGCCACGGCGATTCGGGGATCCATGGACGACAGTCCACCATTTTCGGGGCCGAAACGGCAGCACAATTCGGCGACAAATTGGACATGAGGGCGAACCCCACCGATTTCTCGCGAAATCCAGGAGTAGAGTGCTGTGCATGCAGCGCGCACTCCTTCTTGGTTGCCGCGACGGGGTCTGATCCAGACTGGCCTCCCGCCGCGGGGTTTTTGTGCGCCGGTCGACCAAGCCTTCCGGACTCATGGTCTTGACCAACAGGTCAACAGGCCGGGTCCACAATCCTGGAGATCACACCCATGTCCCCCGCTGACGCATTCACCACCGGCACTCGCACCATCACCCCGCCCACGAAGCCGGCACCGTCCGACCAGCCTGCGTGGAACACGCAGAAGAACTCGTCGATGCCGACGTTCCGCTACCGCCCGTTCGCCGAAGAGGTCGAGACGGTCACGCTGCCCGACCGCACCTGGCCGGACAAGATCATCGACCGAGCACCCCAGTGGTGTGCCGTTGACCTGCGCGACGGCAACCAGGCGCTGATCGATCCGATGAGCCCGGCGCGCAAGCGTCGTATGTTCGATCTCCTGGTTCGTATGGGCTACAAGGAGATCGAGGTCGGCTTCCCGTCCGCGAGCCAGACGGACTTCGATTTCGTTCGCGAGATCATCGAGGACGGCGCCATCCCGTCCGACGTCACCATCCAGGTGCTGACGCAGTCGCGTCCCGAGCTGATCAAGCGCACGTTCGAGGCCTGTGAAGGTGCCGAGAACGCGATCGTGCACTTCTACAACTCCACCTCGATTCTGCAGCGCCGCGTCGTGTTCCGCGCCGACAAGGACACGATCAAGAAGATCGCCACCGACGCCGCCGAACTGGTCCTCGCCGAGTCGAAGAAGTACCCGGACACGAACTGGCGCTGGGAATACTCGCCCGAGTCCTACACCGGCACCGAGCTCGAGTACGCCAAGGAAGTATGTGACGCCGTCACCGAAACCCTGGGTGCGACGCCGGCCAACCCGGTCATCCTGAACCTGCCCGCCACCGTCGAGATGGCTACACCCAACGTGTATGCCGACTCCATCGAGTGGATGCACCGCAACCTGGCCCGCCGCGATTCGGTCATCCTGTCGCTGCACCCCCACAACGACCGCGGCACGGGTGTCGCTGCAGCCGAGCTGGGCTACCAGGCCGGCGCGGACCGCATCGAAGGCTGCCTGTTCGGCAACGGTGAGCGCACCGGCAACGTCTGCCTGGTCACTCTCGCTCTGAACATGTTCACGCGCGGCGTCGACCCGCAGATCGATTTCTCGAACATCGACGAGATCCGTCGCACGGTCGAGTACTGCAACCAGCTGCCCGTCCACGAGCGTCATCCGTACGGCGGCGACCTGGTCTACACCGCGTTCTCCGGCAGCCACCAGGACGCGATCAACAAGGGCCTCGACGCCATGAAGGTCGACGCCGACAGCCAGAACTCCGACGTCGACGACATTCTCTGGCAGGTCCCCTACCTGCCGATCGACCCGAAGGACGTCGGCCGCAGCTACGAGGCCGTCATCCGTGTGAACTCGCAGTCCGGCAAGGGCGGCGTCGCATACATCATGAAGGCCGATCACGGTCTGGTGCTGCCGCGTCGTCTGCAGGTCGAGTTCTCGCAGTCGGTCCAGAAGATCACCGACGGAGAGGGTGGCGAGGTCTCGCCGAAGGAAATGTGGGACGTCTTCCACGAGGAGTACCTCGCTCCCATCACCCCGCTCGAGCGCATGAAGCAGAAGGTCACCGCGTCCGAGGAGGACGGCGGCACCGATGCGATCACCGCGATCGTCAAGGTGAACGGCAAGGAGCAGGAAATCTCGGGAACCGGCAACGGCCCGCTCGCTGCCTTCGTCGACGCGCTGGGAAGCATCAACTTCGACGTTCGTGTCCTCGACTACTCCGAGCACGCGATGTCCGCCGGTGACGACGCCCAGGCCGCGGCCTACGTCGAGTGCGCCGTGACGGGCCCGGAGGGTCAGAGCACCGTCGTCTGGGGTGTGGGTATCGCCACGTCGATCACGACGGCCTCGCTGCGCGCTGTGGTCTCGGCAGTGAACCGCGCCAGCTGACACTCAGCTCCTGACTCGTGAACAATCCCTGGTCTCACCCGATTTTCGGGTGGGGCCAGGGTCGTTTTCAGAGCACTGAAGATTTTCGGTCGATGTTTTCGATTCGGCATGACATTGGTCCCGAAAGAGTCGGTTAGCGAAGTTAACAAAAAGAATTCACCCGTCGAGGATGATGCAGACGCCACGTGCGCGTGAGATAGTCAGCTCAGACAAATCCGACTTGTGAAATGGAGCTCGACAATGGATTCCTTTTGGGACTTCCTCTGGCTGATCATCATCAGCTTCGCGTTCATCGCGTACTTGATCCTGCTCTTCTCGATCATCACCGACCTGTTCCGCGATCACAAGACCTCCGGCTGGGTGAAGGCAATCTGGATCGTCTTCCTGTTCTTCATTCCGCTGCTCACCTCGCTCGTCTACCTGATCGTTCGCAGTGACGGAATGGCACAGCGGTCCCTCGAGGCTGCGCAGCAGGTCAAGAACGCACAGGACAGCTACATCCGTGAGGTTGCCGGAAAGTCCCCGGCCGAATCCATCGCAGATGCAAAGGCACTTCTCGACGCCGGCACCATCAGTGAAGAAGAATTCGCAGCACTGAAGGCCAAGGCTCTCGCCTGATACCGGCCCTCACTAAGCGGCCCTCACTAAACCGTGAGGATTGCACTACCGAAACGGGAGCGACACTAATCGTGTCGCTCCCGTTTTGTGTTCATTCACCAACAGCTGCTCATTCACCGACAGCCGTTCATTCACCAACGGCCCTTCATTCACCGACAGCCTTCATTCACCGACAGCACGCGCGACGTCACGAAAGGCGTCGAGCACGACTCCGATAGCCGGACTGCGGTTGGCGTGTAACCGAGTTGCCAATTCATAAACTCGTGCAGCGCGCACTCCCGCCACCGGTTTCCTCGAAACTCCGGGATGCGTGATCGCGTATCGCGGCATCAAAGCCACGCCGTGGCCCGCCGCCACCAGTTCTTCGATGACGCGGAAATCGTTTATCCGATGAGCGACGCGAGGCTGGACGCCGGTTACCGACGCAACCGACAGCAGAACGTCGTCGACCGGAAACCCGCCGCGCACGCTTATCCAGTTCTCATCGGCCAATTGTTCCAACCGAACCGAATTCTGCTCGGCGAGTGGATGATCAGGCCGCAGCACCAGATCGATCGGTTCACGCATCAACGGTTGCACGCTGACCCGGGGAAATGACGTCTCAGCTCCGCGTTCGTCACGGTGAGTGAGGATCACATCGTGATCGGCCAACAGCCCAGGGACTGCCGACGCCGGTTTGTCGACGTCGTAGGCGTCGATGTCCACGTCCGAGTTCTTCAGCGCCGTCAGGACACCGGGCAGCAGGAGCGCCGCGCCGGAGGGAAAGAACGCGACTCGCACCTTTCCCCGCGGCGAGCCTCGGTACGACGCCATCTCGTCCGCCGCCCGGTCTAGCGCCGCCACCACGTCGTCGGCGCGAAGCACCAGCGCTCGACCCGCGTCGGTGAGGCGCAGCGTGCGCCCGTCCGGTTCGAGGAGCGAGACCCCCGCTTCTCGTCCGAGGATCTTGAGTTGTTGCGAGACGGCGGACGGCGTCATCGAGAGGGCGAGAGCAGTAGCGCCGACGGTTCCTCGGTCGGCGAGCTCGCGGAGGATTCGCAGGCGCGTGGCATCCATACGGTGACGAATATCCATGTAGCAAAACTACATGGATAGTGCATCTATATTCGCTTGTTCTGATGCTTCGTAAGGCTCACGATTAACGTCATGACTCCCCGCGACCGTCTCCTCGGCCTGACCGTGATCGTCTTGTGGGGTCTGAACTTCCTGGCCATTCGCGTCGGCCTGGATCATTTCCCGCCGTTCTTCTTCGCAGCGCTGCGGTTTCTGATCATCGCGATTCCGGTGGTCATCTTCGTGCCGCGTCCGCAGGTACCGCTCCGTTGGCTGCTGCTCTACGGATTCGGTTTCGGATTCGGCCAGTTCGTCTTCCTCTTCTGGGCGATGCATTCAGGGATGCCGACGGGCCTTGCATCACTTGTCCTGCAGTCGTCAGCACCGTTCACCGTCCTACTCGGCGCGTTCCTGCTCCGCGAGAAGCTCAGCGTCTGGCAGGTCTCCGGTATCGCCGTCGCCGTTGGCGGGATGTCCTTGATCGGCTGGGACCGCTCGCACCACGCGGCATTGCTGCCCGTCATCCTCACGCTCCTCGGCGGCCTGTCCTGGGCGTTCGGCAATCTCGGCAGCCGCTTGGCCGCGGCGAACACCGTCGGCGAGCCTGCACCGATGCGCTTGATGTTGTGGATGTGTGTCATCCCGCCGTTGCCGATGCTCGCACTGTCAGCCGTGGTCGAAGGCCCCACCGTCGGCTGGCACGCACTCGGCACCGCATTCAGCGCCGACGCCTGGCCGTCGCTGGTCGGCCTGGCCTACATCATCTTGCTCGGCACCATCGCCGGATCTGGGCTCTGGACGATGCTCATGGGCCGCTACCCGGCCGGTATGGTGGCGCCGCTCTCGCTCCTGGTGCCGGTCGTGGGAATCGGCGCGTCCTGGCTGTTCCTGCACGAGGATCCGAGCCCGTTGTCACTGGTCGGGGCGGTCATCGTGATTGCCGGAGCGAGTGCCGCACAGATGAGGCGTAAGCCCGCGAACACTGTTTTCTCGGACACACCTGCAGCCTCACCACCGGCGCGACTCGGCGTCTGACGACGCCCTGTGCCAAACTCGGGCCGTGGGAACTGGACTATCGATCACAGCGCGCGGAAAGCTCGCCATGCGAGCTGCCGCAGCAGCATCTTGGGCATCGCAGAAGGCCGGTCGCGGCAAGGGTTCGATGATCGGCGGGCTGATCGCCCTCAAGATCGACCCGACGCTCATGACTCAGCTCGGACGCGGCAAGCGCACCGTCGTGGTCACCGGCACCAACGGCAAGTCGACGACCACGCGTATGACCGCTGCAGCGCTCGCCACACTCGGTGACGTCGCGACCCAGGCCGACGGCGCCAACATGGATGCCGGGATCGTTGCCGCTCTGGCCGCCCGTACCGATGCGACGCTGGCTGCACTCGAGGTCGACGAACTGCACGTCCCCCACGTAGCCGACGCCGTGAACCCGGAAGTGATCGTGCTGCTCAACCTCAGCCGCGATCAGCTCGACCGGGTCGGCGAGATCAACATGATCGAGCGGAAGCTCCGCGCGTGCGTCAATGCTCATCCGAACGCGGTGATCGTCGCCAACTGCGATGACGTACTGGTCACCTCCGTGGCATACGACGCCACCAACGTCGTGTGGGTTGCTGCCGGCGGCGGTTGGGCCGGCGATTCCGTCAGCTGCCCGCGCACCGGCGAACCCATCGTGTGGGAGGGAAAGCACTGGCGCAGTACCGGTTCCGACTTCGCGCGGCCCGAGCCGACCTGGTGGCTCGACGACGACAATCTCTACGGCCCCGACGGCCTGAAGATTCCGATGACGTTGACCCTCCCCGGAAAAGCCAACCGCGGCAACGCAGCTCAGGCCGTAGCGGCTGCAGCGGCTTTGGGTGCAGATCCGGTCGGGGCAGTTGCCGCCGCGTCGACGGTTCAAGAAGTCGCGGGTCGATACAGCACCGTCGAGGTCGGACCGCACTCCGTTCACATGCTGCTCGCGAAGAATCCCGCCGGCTGGCAGGAAGCGCTGTCGATGATCGATCCCACAGTGGACGGTCTGGTCATCGCGGTAAACGGTCAGGTGCCGGACGGCGAGGACCTCTCCTGGCTGTGGGACGTGAAGTTCGAGCACTTCGAAGGTGTCAAGGTAGTGGCCGCCGGTGAACGCGGAACAGATCTGGCAGTTCGCCTCACGTACGCGGGCGTCGAGCACACTCTCGACCCGGACCCGTTGCGCGCCATCGCTTCCTGCCCTCCCGGACGTGTGGAGGTACTGGCGAACTACACGGCCTTCCGTGACCTCAACACTGCCATCGCGAAGGAGTCTCGCAATGTCTGACTCGACAGTTCGCATCGGTCTGGTACTCCCCGACGTCATGGGCACCTACGGCGACGGCGGCAATGCCCTGATCCTGCGTCAGCGTCTACGGATGCGCGGCTACGACGCCGAAATCGTGGACATCACCCTCAGCGATCCGGTCCCCGATTCGCTCGACGTGTACACGTTGGGTGGCGCCGAGGATTCCGCTCAGCGCCTCGCAACGCGTCACCTCGCGAAATACCCTGGCCTGCAACGTGCCGCCGAGCGTGGCGCACCGGTTCTGGCGATCTGCGCTGCCATTCAGGTGCTCGGCAACTGGTACGAAACCTCCAGCGGCGAACGCGTCGACGGTGTCTCGATGCTCGACGTCACGACCTCGCCGCAGGAGAAGCGTTCCATCGGCGAAGTCATCACGAAGCCGCTGATCGACGGACTCACCGCGCCCCTCTCGGGGTTCGAGAACCATCGCGGCGGAACAACTCTGGGTAGCTCAGCCTCTGGGTTCGCACGTGTCACCCATGGTGTCGGAAACGGCGTCGGTGACGGATTCGAAGGCGTCGTACAGGGTTCGGTGATCGGGACGTACATGCACGGACCCGCCTTGGCCCGGAATCCGGAACTCGCGGACCTCCTGCTCATGCGCGCCTTGGGTATGAACGAGCTTGAACCCCTGCATCTGCCCGAGGTCGACAAGCTCCGCAAGGAACGACTCGCGATTCGCTGAGCCAGTGTCGTCCGTTCGGACGACTGTTGACCGGCCACGTCAGCTCGTAGCCTCGTTCCATGCGTCTTCGTGTGGCGATCTGTATTGCGGCGACTGCGATCATTGCCGTCGGGTGTTCGACGCAGGGCAGTGGCGGGCCCAAAGAAGCAGGCGGGACCCAGCAGGTAAGTGTCACTGCTGATCCGGCTTCAGAAGCGAGCGCAACGGCGCCTACCGTCATCGTGCTGGACGCCTCGGGGTCGATGAAGCAGGACGACGCTCCCGGTCCTCGAATCGATGCCGCCAAGAACGCGATTCACACTCTCGTCAGTGGCCTCCCAGACGATGCTGCGCTCGGTCTGATCGCGTACGGCACCGCCACGGGTAGCAGCGACGCCGAGAAGGTCGCGGGTTGCCGCGACATCAAGACCGTCGTGCCACTCGGACCACTCGATCGAAATGCATTCGCAGCGGGAATCGACGGGCTGTCCGCGTCGGGATACACGCCGATCATGGCTGCGCTTCAACAAGCCGCCGCCGCACTCCCCGCCGATGGTGAGCGCACGATCATCCTCGTCTCCGACGGGGAGGACACCTGCTCGACCGAACCTCCGTGTGAGTCCACCCAAGCGATGCCCCACGATCCTGACCTGACCATCCACACCATCGGATTCAAGCTCGACGCCGCTGCGTCCGCCCAGCTGAAGTGCATCGCCGACGCAACCGGGGGCATGGCGATCGACGCTGCCAACGCGGCGCAACTCACCGCACGACTGGCGGTTGCCTCGGATCCCGAATCCGCACGGGAGCGACTCTCCACCAGCGGCTTCCGCAACCTTCGGATCGGCATGACGGAGGAGGAAACGCGGAAAGCCGCCGGCGACCTTGCGCCGGTATCGAAGACCGGAACAGTGGTCGTCCAGTGGCAGGACTGCGAATTGACCTTCACCGACGGCGTTCTCGTCGAAATCGCGCCCCGGACCGGCGCTGCCACACTGGACGGACTGACCGTCGGCCAGAAGATGCAGCGTGCCGCCGAACTTTACGGTCCCTTCACTGCCACACCCAATTCCGACGGGGAATCGGTCGCAGTCTTTCCGGCCGACACCGAAGCGGGAACCGGCTATCGCATCACCTTCACACCCGAAGGCAAGAAGGCGGATGAGGGAACGATCACCCGCATAGTCCTCTGCCGATGCTTGCCTGCGACTGCGGGATCATCGGCAGGCGGTACCCCGACCGAGATCGTGAATCTTGTTGCCGTCGACGGTTCCGGCAAACCCAAATCCGGTTGGAGCGTCCAAACGCCGGCCATGAAGATCAGCGAGTGCTACGCAGCATCACAGTCGGCTGTCACGCCGGGAGTCATCACCTGCGGAAGCACCGCAGACGGGGCGGACGCGTGTTGGCCCGGTCCGGAGCCCGATTCGATTCTCTGCCTGCAATTTCCCTGGGGAACAGAACTGATCACCGCTCGGGGAGTCGACGGCGTCGAGGCCTATCCGCCGCCCGCCGACCCGACTCCCTTCGGGCTCGAACTCGAGAACGGTCTTCTCTGCCGCGTCCGACACGGCGGTTCGTGGCCCTCTCCCGAATCGAACCCAAGCCTGGCGGGCGCCTACTCCTGCCGAGGGCAAGGGACGGATACCCCCATCGTGTGGTCCGAAAGCAGCTATCCGATAGATCGTTCCGAAGATCGGTGGACCGTGCTGGTCGGACCGTCGAAGGGACCGTTGGAAACCGTCGCCGTCACCAAGGCGATATTCCTTGCCGCCGAATGAGCGCTCAGACGGTTTCGGATTTGCCCTCGGTCAGAATCAGTTCCACGGCCAACAGCGCGGCGCAGGCCAGTCCCGCGACCAGTTCGGGCACCGCGGTGTAGGTACCACCGAGCACGACGACTATCGCGACCGAGAACGGCACGAGGGTGCGTACCGAGGAGTCGTGTAGTCGAATGTGGATGAACCACAAGGCGGCAAGGATGACCGCGACCGGAACGGTGACGGCAGCACCCGTCACCAACGCGCTGCCGTCACCGTGATGAGTCCAGAAGTCGACGCGCGAGGCCAACCCCGCACCGATGGCGGCAGCGGCGGCGAAGATGAAGTAGTGACCGAACCCCCAGACGAAGGGTGAGACGTTGTCACCGCCGATCACTTCGCCTGCATTGCGTTGGAAGTACAACCACCACAGGCTGAAGACAATCAGAATGCCGCCGATCACGACGTAGGTGACCTGCGCTGCCGGATGCTCACCGTCCACGGCGTCCTGAATCGCGATGGTGGTCGAAAGGATCGTCTCGCCCAGAACGATGATGAAGAACAACGAGTACCGCTCCGCGATGTGATGCGGGTGCCACGGCGTCATGCCCGGCTTCTCCGACCAGATCGGTACCGCGAATTCGCACAGAACCAACACCAGGAACGTCGGGACGTAAACGGCGGACGGCACGAAGTAGAAACCGATCCAACCGATCTGGACCAACACGATTCCGAGAGCGTATCGACGCGCCGTGAGCGCATGTTCGGGGTCGTTCCGCGAGACCCTGAGCCATTGGATGACCAGGGCTATTCGCATGATGACGTAGCCGACGATGATCAGCAGGGCGTCGTCGTTGAAGAAGCGGACGATGCCGGCTGCAAGGACCAGCGATCCGAGGATCTGGAAGATGGTCAGCAGCCGGGCGATTCCGTCGTCGTTGTCGTACGCCGAGGTGAACCACGTGAAATTCAGCCACGTCCACCAGATCGCGAAAAACGCCATCGCGAAGTGCCCGACGCCCGAAGCCGCATGCCCTTCGCTGATCGCGTGGTGCAGACCGGTGGCCGCTTGAGCGACCGCCACGACGAAGCAGAGGTCGGTGAGCAGTTCGAGCGGCGTCGCCACCCGGTGCGGCTCGTGCGGGTCCCGCGGAACCAACGGCCTGATGAACGAACTGGTGCGATTCACGAAGGGCAGAGTAGCGCGATGATTGCCGACGCGCTGCCCGTGACTGGAACCTGTCGACTCAGATATTCACGCCGACGCCCCGATCTGGGCTCGGATCTCCAACTGATCGGCGAGTTCGGCGCCTATCGCCCCCGCGCTCCCCAAAGTGAAGGCGATCTGCCGTCCCCACAGGAAATAGCGGTGAATCGGATAGTCGACATCCGCGCCGATTCCGCCGTGCATGTGCTGGGTCGCGTGCACCACGCGCAAACCGCCACGCGACGCCCACCATTTGGCGACCAGCGCAGCCGCTTCCGCTTCACTCTCGACTCCGCTGTCCATCAGCCAGGCAGCGCGGTGGGTGGTCAATCTTGTGCTCTCGGTGTCGAGATACGCGTCGGCGGCCCGGACGGCAACTGCCTGGTTGGTCGAGAGTGGACGTCCGAATTGCACTCGCTCGGAGGTGTATTTCGCCGTCATCGCCAGCGCTTCCTCGCAGACGCCGGTAGCCAGGGCCGCCAGAGCGACCCGCGCACGTCGTAACGTCCAGTCTCGAACCACCGCGCCGTCCGCGGGAAGTGCGTCAGCTGCAGTAACCGCAACCCCGTCGAACTGCACAGCGCTGTTGCTCTCGCGGTTCGTCACCGCAAGCGGTGTACGCACCAGCGCGTCCCGGTCCGTCGGCACGATCATCACGGTGACACTGCCGTCCGGCATCGTCACCGGAACCACCAGTGCGGCAGCGAACTCGGCGGCCGGTACGGAGTCGACGCGGCCTGACAGAACCCAACCGTCAGGCGCCGGCTCGGCGCGAACCGCCGTCTCGGCGTTGTAACCGGTGTCGAAGGCGCCGGTGACGACCACCGAGCCGTCGAGCAGTCCCGGAAGCCACGACGCTTTCTGCTCCTTTCTGCCGAACTCGGCAATCGGCAGCGCTGCCGTCGAAATCACCGACCAGAGCGGCACCTGGGCGACCCGGCGGCCTTGTTGTTCGAGCACCGCTGCCAGGCCTAGCATTCCGAGTCCCGCTCCCCCGACCTCCTCTGGCAGAGCAATCCCCAGAACGTCGGAATCGGCGAGGAGCTTCCACAGTTCGGCGTCGAAACCGCCGGCGCCCTCCACTTCCCGCAGGCGGTCCACTCCGGACTTCGCCGAGAAGATCGATTCACTCAGATCCCGCACGGCGGACAAGTTGTCGTCGAATTCGAATTCCATGTCAGCTCTTTTCGTTCTGTGCAGCGGGCCGGCGACGCGCAGCAAGCGCCATGCCCAGACATTTTGCGGCGACAATTTCACGCATCACTTCGTTGGTTCCACCGCCGAAGGTGTTGTTCTGGGCGCGTCGACCCAGGTTCTCGACTCGCCCTTCCAGTACCGCTCCGGGTGTGCCGGGGCGCAGTAGGCCCTTGGCGCCCAGCACTTCCTGCAGCATGCCGTACGCACTGACGACAGCTTCGGTACCGAAGATCTTGGCCGCGGCCGAATCCCCGCCGCCCAAGGTGTTGGCGGCGACGTCCGCCACCAGTCGTAGGTTCATCAGGTCGGCAGCACTGAGCAGCGCGTAGACTTCCGCCAATTTCTCACGTACCCAGCCGATGTCGTAGACGTGGCCGTCACCGGCGGGTTCGGTCTTTGCCCATTCGACCACCTCGGCAAAGAGCTCGTTGGCTATGCCACCGCGTGCCGCCAGGGCAACACGTTCGTGGTTGAGCTGGTTGGTGATGAGCTTCCACCCTTGATTGAGCTCACCGACAACATTGGTGATCGGCACCCGAACATCTTCGTAATAGGTTGCCGAAGTGCTGATTCCGCCCACGGTATGAATTTCGGTGACCGAGAACCCCGGCGAGCTGGTCGGTACCAGGACCACGGAAATGCCCTGATGCGTAGGCGCGTCGGGGTCGGTGCGAACGGCAAGCCAGACCCAGTCGGCAAACACACCGGCGCTGGTGAAGATCTTGTTGCCGTTGATGACAAGCTCGTCACCCTCGATGCGGGCGCGTGTTTCGAGGGCCGCGAGATCGGTGCCCGCATTGGGTTCGGTGTAGCCGATGGCAAAGATCAACTCGCCCGCCAGGATCGGACGCAGGAAGAAGTCCTTCTGAGCTTGCGTCCCGTGCTTGATCAGAGCGGGTCCGACGGTGTTCAGCGTGACCAGCGACAGCGGCGCATTGGCGCGAATCACCTCGTCGTAGAACACGTACAGAGCTTCGGGGTTCTCGCCCCGACCGCCGAATTCCTCCGGCCACCCCAAGCCCAGCCAACCGTCTTTACCCATTCGGCGCAGAATGCGATCGAAGACGGGGCCGCCTTCGGTCTGATCCACGAGAGCACGGCGGTCTTCGTCGTTGATGATCTCCGCGAAGTACGCCCGCAATTCCTTGCGCAGAGTCTTCGACTCCTCCGACAAATCCAAGTACATGGTGAAACTCCTAAGATCTACGAACGCGGCAGGCCGAGTACGCGCTGCGCGATGACGTTGAGTTGAATTTCGACGGTTCCGCCGCCGAACAGAATCGAGGGAAGTCCGATGTGGTCTATCGCGTAATTCGCCGACGGGTCGACAACGGCGGCGCGCGGTCCGAGCAGTCGCAACAGGTCCCGCGAGCCCTCGCGCTGCGCCAGGGCGTTGTACACCTTCGACACGCTGATCTCGGCGCCCGGTTCCTGACCCGCCAGTCGCGCCGACACCCCGCGTAGATTCATCGCGGACAGTGCCAACTCACGAGAGATACTGCGGCCGAGGCCCTCCACTGCGTCTTCGCGAGGGCAGTCGTGGCTCGCGTCGGCGATAACCTGACGGAACAGCCGACTCGAACCGTGGTGCAGCGTGCTGCCCATACTCAGGCGTTCGTTGGACAGCGTTGTCGCAGCAAGCTTCCACCCTTGCCCCGGCTCCGCCACCAGGCAGTCGTCCGGGACGAAGACGTCGTCGAGGAATACCTCGTTGAACTCCGACTTACCGGTGGCTTGTTTCAGCGGACGTACGTCGATACCTTTCGAGGTCATGTCGACCAGGAAGTACGACAGCCCACGATGTTTCGGAGCGTCGGCGTCGGAACGCGCCAGGCATACTCCCCAATCGGCCTCGTGCGCGCCCGAGTTCCACACTTTCTGACCCGACAGGACCCAGCCACCGTCGACCTTGCGCGCTTTCGTGCTCAGACCGGCCAGGTCTGATCCCGCGCCCGGCTCACTGAACAGCTGGCACCAGATGATGTCGGCGCGCAGCGAAGGCTCGACGAACCTGTCCTGCTGCTCGGCGTTGCCGTGTTCGAGAATCGTGGGCAGCACCCATTCCCCGATCACCGTGGACGGTTGAGCCCAACCTCGCATCGCGAATTCGTGTGCGATGACGGCCTGTTCTCTCGGTCCTGCTCCCAGCCCGTACGGCGCCCGATAGTGCGGGGCTACCAGTTTGGCGTCGGCAAATCGGGCGCGTCGAGCGCTCCCCTTGGCCGGCGCCCAACTGGCGCTGGTGGTTCCGTCGTCGGGCAGCAGCGCAACCTCGTCCAGAACCCTGCGAACCTGCTCTCGTAGTTCAGGCAGCATGTCCGGGTCTACAAAGGAGAAATCCCGTTCCGAATCGGCGGACCGGTCTCCCAACGTGTGTGCCCACTTCACCTCGGAACCCGCCACCGCAGCGATACTGATTGCCCGGCGCCAGTACAGATGCGCGTCATGCTCCCAAGTGAATCCGATTCCGCCGAGCAACGTGACACATTCGAGGGCGTTCTCGATGCCGACGGGCAAAGCGGCCAACGCAGCTTGAGCCGAGACAAGTCTCTGCTGATCCTCGCCGTGCTCTTCGGACCGAGCTGCGTCCCACGCTGCGGCACAGGCAATCTCGGAGCGGACCAGCATCATGGCCGCCTTGTGCTGAACTGCCTGGAAGCTTCCGACCGGACGGCCGAACTGCTGCCGGGACTTCACGTAGTCGACCGCGGTGCGTAGCGCCCACCCGGCGATACCGCTCGCCTCCGCAGCCAACACCGTGTTGACGATCAGTTCGACTCGGTGCGCCTGGAGACCCTCGACGATCAGCCCAGCGTCGACCTTGTGATCGGTCAACGTCAGCGTCCCGATCGAGCGTGTCAGATCCACTCCGTCTTCGACCTCCACCGCAGCGGAAGACGACTGCTCGAGCCGGAACCACAACTCGCCGTCTTCGCTGTTCGCTTGCACGAGAACGACATCGGCTCCGGGTAGACCTAGAGCCGGGTCGGCAGAACCGCTCACGGTCCACCCTGCATCGCTGCGAGCCGCGCGCAATCCCACGCCGGTGCAGACTGCTCCGGTTGCGCCGGTGGCCAATTCGATCAGCATTGATTCCGCAGCCGGGCCGGCAGCTGTTGCGAGGATCCCACTGGCGATGACCGTCGGAACGTACGGTCCCGGGTAAAGCGCATCACCCAATTGCTCGACTACCACCGCCAGTTCGGCAAGACCTGCCCCGTCACCGCCGTACTGCTCCGGCAGGTGCACTGCGTGCAGTCCCTGACGGACCAATCCATCCCACGAGTCCGGCCGATCACCGGCGGCGTACCGCTTGACGTTGCTGCGCGTGTCGGCGATTCCACCGAAGCGGTTCGCGAATGCGGCTACCGCTTCCGCCAGGTCACGGTGATCTTCGAGCAGGGGCAGTGCCATGGCAGGTTCCTCAATCTTCGGTTCTTGTCAGATGCGTTCGAGAATCAGGCAGGTGGTTGCGGCGGACGCGCAGATCGCGATCAGCGCGATGGACTTGTCCCGGCGCTCCAGTTCGTCGATGACATTGGCCAACAGTCTGATTCCGGTTGCACCGGCCGGATGGCCCAGTGCGATTGCACCACCGTTGACGTTCAGCAATTCGGGATCGACGCCGTGAACCTGCGCGAACGACATCGGTACCGAAGCAAATGCCTCGTTGACCTCGAACAGGTCGATGTCGTCGATCGTCAGACCGGTGCGGCCGAGCACGATGTTTGCCGCGTCCACGGGACCGTCGAGCATGAACTCGATGTCTCCGCCGATGACGCACTGCGCCAATATCTTTGCCCGCGGCCGCACGCCGAGCATCCTGGCTCGATCCTCGGACATCAGTAGAGCGGCACTCGCACCGTCCGAGACCTGCGAAGACGTTCCAGCGGTGTGCAATCCGCCCTCTTGAACGGTCCGCAGTTTCGCGAGTCCTTCGAGACTCGATTCGCGCAGACCCTGATCCCGATGGACCGGAGCGTCAGAGCCCGGAGCGACCACATCGATGATGTGCGAGTCGAAGCGTCCTGCCTCCCATGCTGCTGCGGCTCGCTGCTGCGAGCGCAGCCCGAAGGAGTCGAGATCCTCGCGGCTGAAACCGCGCTTGACAGCAATCCGATCGGCCGCGGTGTACTGATCGACGGTATCGAGTGACCACGACTCCGGACGTGGTGTTCCGAGGCCGGTACCCACCTTGTACGTCAACGGAGCGCGGGACATCAGTTCCACACCGCACGCCACACCCACGTCGACTGCACCGATGGCAATCTGCCCGGCAATCAACTGCACCGATTGCTGCGCGGTTCCGCACTGCGCGTCGATCGTGGTGCAGCCCGCTTTCAACGGAAGGCCCGCATGCATCCAGGACGTACGCACGATGTTTCCGAACTGCTCACCGAGAGGCGTCACACAGCCGCCGATGACCTGGTCGACCGCGTCAGGATCCACGCCCACCCGATCCAGCACGCCTTTCTGCGCATAACCCAACAGTTCCGCCGCGTGGACTCCGGACAGCCAACCCTCACGCTTGCCGAACGGCGTTCGTGCTGCGTCCACGATGACGGGCTTCATGCCAACTCCTCGGTTCGTAATGCCGGGTTCTCCGGTAATGCCGTTCCGTCCAGACCACGCACGGTAAGGGACCACTCGTCGATCAGGTCCAAGCTGACGCTCGAGCGCGCGGTGAACTCGGTGTCGCAATCACACAGCGCTGTGACCGCTTCCACCATTTCTTCCATAGATTCGACCTGATCCGGCCGGATAGTCTCACCGACCAGGACCCTGGCGCCCTCACTGAGCACCGCTGCCCGCGGTTGAACCGTGTTGACGCGAACCCCCTGGCCGTAAAGCTCCACGCCCATGCCGTTGCTCATCCTGTTGAGCGCTGCTTTGGACGCGCCGTACACGGTCATGGCAGTTCCCGGTTCGACCCACGTGAACGGCGGGCCATGCCACGGTTTGACGGTGCCACTGGACACGTTCACGATCCAGCCGTATCCGTTTGCCACCATCCCCGGCACCACGGCTTGCATCAGATCGAGCGGTGCATGGACATTTGCCTCGAACATCAACCGTCGCCGCCGCAGTGGGTAATCCGAGAGCGGCTGATAGATCGCCGCTGCCGCGTTGTTCACCAGGATGTCTATAGTCCCGCCAAGCTTCTCGATCGCCAGCGGCACAACGGTGTCGCGCTGCTGCTCGTCCGTCAGATCTGCGACAACTATCTCGACTTTGTTTCCGTACTTGGCAATTCGAGCCGCAGTCTCTTCGAGACTGCCCGGCAGGGTTGCGTGTGCACCGAGCGTCCGGGCCACGAGAGCGACGTCAGCGCCTTCCGCTGCAAGCCTCTCTGCGACGCCCGCACCGATTCCGCGGCTGGAACCGGTGACAAGCGCTCGGCGTCCTTCGAAGCGATCGGTCATGCTACTTCCACTTCGCGGCGAAGCGATTGATGCTCTCCGCAATCCGAGCAACTTCGTCGTCACGCAAACCGTGGCTCATGCCGAGTGTCATGCCGCGGGCAAAAACTGCGTCCGCTTCCGGCAAACCTTCGGCCGGCTGGCGAAATTCGATGTTGTTCATCATGGGGTGACGAGTGACGTTGCCGCTCCACACGGTTCGGGTGTCGATGCCGTCGGCCTCGATGGCTTCCTGCAGGTCGCTGCGCGTGAAGGGGGCGTTCTCGTTGATCATCACCGGGTAACACAGCCACGCCGTGTCGAGACCGTCGAGTTCTACCGGCGTCGTGAAGAATTCAGGATGGGCGCCGTATGCCGCCGAGAAGGCCGCAAATGTTGCCTTACGCGTCTTGTAGTTCTGTTCCAGCTTGTCGAGCTGCACGACGCCGTAAGCTGCGCCGAGTTCGGAGGGCTCGAAGTTCCACGACATGAGCTCGAAGATGAAGTCGTTGTCGTAGTCGACGCCGTCGAGTTCTTCACGGAAGACTCGGCCGGACTTGGTACTGCCGAACAGGTTCGGCTCGCTACGACGGCCCCAGCGGCGAAGCAGCAAAGCCTTGTCACGGCTGGCTTCGTCGTCGACGCACACCATTCCACCGGTTCCCGCGCACGTGATGATGTGTGCCATCGAGAAACTGGTGACGACGATGTCCGCCCGAGACCCGGTGGGAGTACCGCGGAGCGTGGCGCCGATCGCGTCACACGAATCCTCGATCACCTTGAGTCCATGGCGATCAGCGATATCACGGATGACGTCCCAGTCTGGGCAGTTGCCGGCCAGGTTCGGCATCAGGATGGCACCGGTCTTCGCGGTGACCATGGCTTCGATCTTGGTGACGTCGACGTTGAACGTGTTGGGTTCCACGTCCACGAACACCGGCACCAGACCGGCACGCACGATCGGTGCGATGTCGGTGGAGAACGTCAACGGCGACGTGATGATCTCACTGCCGGCAGGCAGTCCGAGCAGCTCGACTGCCAAGTACAAACCCGAGGATCCCGAGTTGCACATGACGCCGAACTTCTTGCCGGCCAAGGCCGCGATACGTTCTTCCATCTCGAAGACGTTCTTGCCGATGCGCAATCCTTGATGCCCGCTGCGCAAGACGTCGACAACAGCCTGTATTTCTTCCTCGCCGTGGGTGGCCCTGGCGTAGGTGATCCGCTCGCTCATCTTGTTCCTGCTTTCTCGAATAGGCGGCAGATTCAGCGATCTGCCGAGAGGACGAGCGCACTGTGCGGGACGGGAGAGCCGCCGGTCACGAGCACGTTGTCCAGAGTTTTGGTCGGTTGATTGGTGGAGGTGCCGCGGATCAGGCGAACACCTTCGGCAATACCGTTGACGCCGTGGATGTATCCCTCACCGAGTTGACCGCCGTGGGTGTTGATCGGCAGGCGACCGTCCAGCTCGAGATTGCCGTCGGCGATGAAGTCTTTTGCCTCGCCCCGACCGCAGAATCCGTACTCCTCGAGTTGAAGCAGAACCATCGGGGTGAAAGCGTCGTAGAGAATTGCGGCATCGATGTCGTCCGGCCCGATACCGGCCTGGTCCCACAGTTGGCGCGCCACGAGTTCGACTTCCGGCATGCTGTCGATGTCGTCGCGGTAGTAGCTGCTCATCGAAATCTGTTGCGGACCTACACCTTGCGCAGCGCCACTGATGACCGCAGGTTTGTGCGGCAGGTCGCGGGCGCGCTCCGCACTGACGATGACCAGCGCCTGTCCGCCGTCACTTTCCTGGCAGCAGTCGAGCAGGCGGATGGGATCGGCGATCATGCGTGAGTTCTGATGGTCCTCGATAGTGATCGGGCGTTCGTAGAACCAGGCCTTGGGGTTGTTCGCCGCATGCTTGCGTGAGAGGACCGAGATCTGGCCGAAGTCGGCGCTTGTTGCCCCGTACTTGTGCATGTACAGCTTGGCGAGGAAGGCTTCCTGCTGCGCCGGGGTCAGAAGCCCGTACGGGTTGATCCAGTTCCGATACTCCTGGTCCGTCGACGCGTTGTACGCAAAAGGTGGCGGGCCGGCGCCGAATCGGTGACCTGATCTTTCGTTGAAGGCACGGTAGACGACCACAACGTCGGCAACTCCGCTGGAGACGGCAAGCGCTGCTTGTTGAACCGGTGCGCAGGCACCGCCGCCGCCGTGTGGAATTCGACTGAAGAACGTCAATTCCGGGATCCCGAGGGCGCGTGCGACCGCAATCTCGGGATTGTTCTCCATGGTGAACAGCGCAAATCCGTTCACCTCTTCTGCCTCGATGTGAGCGTCGTCGAGTGCGGCGATCACGGATTCGCACGCCAACTGCCATTCGCTACGGCCGGAGTTCTTGGAGAACTCGGTTGCGCCGATTCCGGCGATGGCTGCTTGCCTCGAAAATCCTCGTGTCATGCGATTACCCTTTCCACCGGTTCGAGAGTCACGTCGGCCGTCACGTGTGTTCCACGGGCGTTTTTCCCGAGAACCGTCACGGTGAGCGCCCGGCCGTCTGTGGCGGTGACCTCGCCGGTGAATGTCATGGTGTCTCCGGGAAAGTTCGGAACACCAAGCCGTAGTGATGTTTTGACGATCCGTGATGCCGGGCCGGACCAGTCGGTGATATAGCGGTCGATGAGCCCGTTGGTGGTGTTGATGCTCATGAAGATGTCGGGAGTTCCGCGATCCTGGGCCTTGCCCGGATCGTGATGCACGTCCTCGAAATCCTGAGAAGAGATCGCAGTGGCGACGATCAGCGTTCGATCCAACGGCAATTCGAGGCTGGGGAGGACCGAACCCACTTCGCAGTCAATCAGTTTCGTCATTGCACCGAACCCCGTCGCCTCAGTTGCGGCAGCATCTCGCCGTGAGCGTGCTCGGAGAAGGTCACTTCGAGTTCCAAGCCGAAGTCGAGTTCCTCGTGATCGATCCCCGCGATGTCGGCAACCAGACGCGTGCCTTCTTCGAGATCGACGAGTCCGACGGCGAGTGGGTACTCGAAAGCAGGATCCTTCGGGTGATGGATGACCGTGAAGCTGTGCAACGTGCATCGCCGCGTGGATTCGACTGTGTCCCAACTGAACGAGCGGCATTCCGGGCACGCGGGTGCGGGTGGGTGGCGCAGAGTCTTGCAATCCGCACACCGTTGGATCTCGAGGCGACCCTCTTTGGCCGCAGAGAAGAAGAAATCGTTGTCGTCGGTGACGGTCAGTCTCGGAACAGCGGTGTTGCGGGAGCCAGTCTCGCTCATGCGATTACCTCCTGGACTTCGAGTTGAGTATCTGTCTGGGCATCTGGTTTGAACCTGAGCAGTCGAAAGCGCTCTTCGACCAGCGTCTTTCCGTCCTGGTCCACGTACTTCTTGAACAGAGTGATGAAGCACCCGTGACCGAGAGCCGTCTGTTTGAACGGCGAGATCGCTTCGATGGTGAAATGCGCGGTGACGTGGTCACCGGGGCTCAGCTCCGCGCAATACTCCTGCTCGACGTTGGTCGCGACAACGGAGGTGTATCCGGCCTCGTCCAACAGCGCCAGCAGTCGTGAATAGGCGAAGTCCTCGGAGACTCCGTCGGCACGAAGTTGCTGGACCTGCCTATAACGTCGGTAACCCGCCATCACCCAGGTCGAGATCATGGCGGGCGGACAGACGACGTCTCGACGACCGGTACTGCGAGCGGCCTCGGCGTCGACGTAGATCGGGTTGCGGTCGTCGTGCGCCTCGACCCAGTTGCGGATCATCGCCTCGTTGACGGCGTAGCGGGCGACGCGGGGTGGTTCGGCCTCTGCGCCGATGAAATTCGGAAACTGCGTCTGCAGGCTCTGCACTGAAATCCTCCGTGAACGAAAGTTGAGCAAGCGCTTGATTTTGAAGCTAGCATAGGAATCCGGAAGTGGAAACACGCGATCTCACCGACGAATTGGTTCGAGCCGGAGCCATCAGGCAGGATTGCGCTACGTTCGACGCCGGCAGCCCGGCACCCCCGAAACCCTGCCCTGAGCAGGACCGACAACCAGTGGAGATTTCAGTGGCATCACCAGATCGTCGGGAGAAGATCCTGGAGAGCTCAGCCGAGCTGTTTGCCAGAAAGGGTGTCGCCACCACGACCGTTCGCGAGATCGGCGACGCCGCCGGTGTGTTCTCGGGCAGCCTCTACCACTACTTCAAGTCGAAGAATGCGATAGTTGCCGAGCTCATGCGCGGCTTCATCACCGACATTCAGCTCCGCTTCGATCAGGTGGAGAAGACGGCAAACGACCCCGAGGAAGTCCTGCGCGGCCTGATCCGCGAGACGCTGGTCGTCATCGAACTACACCCGCACCCGACGGCGATCTACCAGAACGATCGGGCTTATCTTCGCGACAACGATCTCCTGCAATCCGTCGACGGGCCTTCCCGCCAAGTCCGCGAGCATTGGATGAAAGCGATTGCCGAAGGCGTCGATCAGGGAATCTTCCGCAAAGACGTGGCACCGGAAATTTTCTATCGATCGGTACGAGACACCTTGTGGTCGACAACGCATTGGCCGGATCGCCAGAAGTACACCACCGACGAGTTCGCGGATCTGATGATCACACTCTTCCTCTCGGGATTCAGGGTCGCCTGACGAGATCCGGCAGATCGACGTGTTTCGGGGTTCGCCCCTGCGGCAACAGGATCGACACCGCGAATACGACCACCGCGCAGCCCGCGCACACCAGGTAGGCGACGGAGAATCCGGTCCACGACGTGGAATGTTCCGAACCGCCGATCACGAACGCGGCGAGGATCGTTGCCACCGTCGCGCTGCAGATCGTGCTTCCGGACGTCCGCAGAAGTGAGTTCACCCCGTTGGCTGCCGCCAGTCGCTGACGAGGCACGGCAACCAGAATCAGCAGCGAGAGCGTGCTGTAGACGATGGCGGTCCCGACTGCTGTGATGCCCAGTGCTGCAACCACTCCCCACAGCGGCTTACCGGCAACGGCGTGAATCCCGTACCCGCCGGCGAGGAACACGGCACCGGTCAACATCGCGGTCCGTGAACCGAAGCGGTCGGTGATCCGCACCGCAACCGGTGAGAACAGCACCATCGCGATACTCGCCGGAATCTGGCAGAGCGCTGCTGCGATGATCGACAGGCCGTACCCGGCGCCCGGCCCCTTCATCCCCTGGAGGAGTTGTGTCGTGATCAGCGTGTTCCCGAAAAACGCGAACCCGACCAGCAGAGCCGCCAGATGCGGGATCAACACCGCACGTTTCACGAGAGCGCGGACGTCGACCAGCGGATTGACGTTGCGCCGCTGTTGAATTACCCAGAGCGTGAACAGCACCGCCGACGCGGCCAGCATGGAGATCACCGCTCCGCTGGTCCATCCCCAACTCGACCCCTGAGTGATCGGCACGAGCAGAGCGATCATCGCGGCGCTCAGACCAACCGCCCCGACGCCGTCGAATCTTCCCGACGGATTCGGCTCGGACTCTCGAATGAACAGCACCGCAGCAAGAGTCACGGACAGCCCGATGGCGGTGGTTACCCAGAACAGGACGTGCCAATTCGAGTACTGCGCGATCATCGCAGAAAACGGTATGCCCAAAGCGGTTCCGACGCCGAGCGTCGAACTCATCATGGCCACTGCGCCGTTGACCTTGTTGCGTGGCAATTCGTCACGGAGCATGGAGATTCCGATGGGGATGACTGCCGACCCGGCTCCCTGCAACGCTCTCGCGAAGATGAGGACAGCGATGTCCGACGACAGCGCACACAACATCGAGCCGAGAGTCATCATCGTGAAAGCAACCAGAAGCATCTTCTTCTTGCCGAACATGTCGGCGAGTCGACCGAAGATGGGAGTGACGACAGCGCCGACCAGCAGCGTGACGGTCACCAGCCAGGACACGGCCGTGCGTCCAGCGCCGGTGAAGTGCGGCAACTCCGGCAGCAGTGGAACGATGACCGTCTGCAGAACAGCCTGGAACACTGCGGCGGCGACAACGATGGGGAACAGGAAGCGTGAGCGCGGCTGCGCGAGTCCCGCGTCGGAGGTGGTGACTGCAGGCATGCCCGGCGGACGGTCGAGCGTCGTCACCCCACACCGCCTGTTCTCACTAGGTAAATATCCGTTCACCTACATTAGGTGAACGGATATTTACCTAGCAAGAATTGTGACGCCGCTCACCCGTCGAGCAGCTTTTGCACCAGCGGTGCGTACAGCGCAACCACCTCGTCCTGGGTGCCGGTGGCATGGCCGGCCATCATCCGTCGGCGCATGATCGCCACTCCGACCACCATCGACATCGCCAGTTCCGCGCGCAATCTCGCGTCGGGGCCGGACAGGCGAGCGGCGAGGGTGTCGATCATCTGCGTCGAATAGTTCTCGCGCAGCTTGCGGTTGCTCTCTTCACTGACGCCGCTCATGAACAACAAGCTCATGGACAGCGGCTTGTACGACTCCAACGGCTTGGTGAACAGCGAGACCATGCGCTCGCCGAGCGAGTCGTTCGGGGCGTCGAAGACCGTGACCGCCGCTGCCCGGAAGTCGACCAACTCGTCGTACAACTGCTCTTTGGAACCGAAGTACTTGATGATCAGCGGTGCGCTGACGCCTGCGTCTTCGGCGATGTCCTTGAGCGTGATTTCGCGGTACGGCCGAGTCGCGAATGCTTTCCCGGCCGACGCGATGATCTGCGCACGCGTCTGCTCGGACGTACGACGCACCTGCTGACCTTGCTCCGTGCCGCTCATCAAGCGTTCCGCGACAATTCGCGACGACCGGACAATGCGCGACCCAGCGTCAACTCGTCTGCGAATTCGAGATCGCCACCCATCGGAAGACCCGAAGCCAACCGAGACACCGTCAGCCCCGGAATGTCTCGCATCATGCGAACGAGATAGGTAGCTGTCGCCTCACCCTCCGTGTTGGGGTCGGTGGCGATGATGACCTCGGACACGTCGACGCCGTCCTCCTGATTTGCGATGCGAGCCAACAACTCCCGGATACGCAACTGGTCCGGCCCGATCCCCGAGAGCGGATTGAGCGCACCGCCGAGCACGTGATAACGACCCTTGAACTCACGGGTGCGCTCGACGGCCTGGACGTCCTTCGGTTCCTCCACGACGCAGATCACCGTGCGATCGCGACGTGCGTCGGCGCAGATGCGGCACTTCTCCTGATCGGAGACAGTTCCGCACACCGTGCAGAACTGAACGCCGTCACGGATGCGCTGCAATGCATTTTTCAAACGGTCGATCTCGGGAGGCTCCACGGAGAGCAGGTGAAAAGCGATGCGTTGAGCGCTCTTCGGCCCGACTCCGGGAAGCTTCCCGAGTTCGTCGATCAGATCCTGAACCGGACCTTCGTACACGCGTTCTCGTTTCTAGAAGCCGGGGAGACCGGGAAGGCCTCCGCCGAGTCCGCCGGCCAACGGGCCGAGCTTCTCAGCAGCGACTTCCTGTGCCTTACGCGAAGCGTCCTCGATCGCGCCGATCACCAGATCCTGCAGCGTCTCGACATCTTCGGGGTCGACGACCTTGGGATCGATCTGCAGACCGACGACCTCGCCGGTGCCCTTGACCGTGGCGACAACCAGTCCGCCACCGGCCTGACCGGTCACTTCGGCCTGAGCCATTTCCTGCTGCGCCGCCATCAATTGCTGCTGCATCTGCTGAGCCTGAGCCAACAGAGCAGACATGTCGGGTGCTCCACCTGGTTGCACGAGCGGTCCTTTCTACAGAGTTATCCCCACCAGCGTAGTCGGTGCGCGCTACCGTGAGCGGGTGCGCCGGAACCAGTCAGACACCGTAAAACCGTCAAGAGGGTCAAACATGGCATCACGTGTGTTCCGCTCCACTGCCCTGATCGCCATGGTCGGGGCCGGGCTTCTGAGCGCTGCGTGCACGATTCCGACCGAGACTGCCGAGGCCACGACTTCGGTCGAGGTGTCTCCGCTGAGCACTGTCGCCGCTGACGTCCCCGCTGCGCTCACCGGCAAGGTCGTCTTCCTCGATCCCGGGCACAGCGGGGCGAACGACGACAGCATCAACACCCAGGTCCCCACGGGCCGCGGCGGCACCAAGAACTGCCAGACCACCGGCACCAACACCGATGCCGGGTTCCCCGAGCACACCTTCAACTGGGAAGTCGCGAGCCTGGTCAAGAGCGAACTCGAAGGCCAAGGCGCCACAGTGGTCCTGAGTCGACCGGACGACATCAGCGTCGGATCTTGCGTCGACGCACGCGCCGAAGCTGCCAATTCCTCCGGCGCCGACGTAGTGGTGAGCATTCACGCGGACGGCGCAGCAGCCGGAGCCGAGGGCTTCCACGTCTGCTACTCCGCGCCCCCGCTGAACGCGGTGCAGGCCGGCCCGTCCGTCACCTTTGCCGAAACCATGCGCGACTCACTCGTCACAGCCGGACTCACCCCGTCGACCTACATCGGTGACGACGGGCTGGCACCACGCGCCGATCTGACGGGACTCAATCTGTCGCAGCGGCCGTCGATTCTGGTCGAACTCGGCAACATGCGAAATGCCGACGAGGCAGCGCGCATGACGAGCCCGGACGGTCAGCAGGAATATGCGTCCGCCGTCACCAGCGGAGTCACCGCCTTCCTCACAACCCCCTGACCTGTCTTCTGTGGAGAAATTCCACTTGTCCACAGGAAAGTCGGCACCGCCCCGCTAGCCCGCTCACCTGGATACGGTTCTGCCATGGGGCCGATACTTCAGGTAGATTTCGCTGCTCTGCAGCAACTTTCAGCTGATCTGTCTCGAATTGCGGATCAGATCTCGGGGATCGATTCCGCCGGCCCGATTTTCAAAGCCGCGGCGGCCCTGAACTCGTCCGCTGTCGCGGCTGTGTCGACTGGGAATGCCGGCGTCATCGGCGACGCGTACCGGCACCTGGCTACGCAATTGGGACTCATGGCGTCGGGAACCGCTGCCGCAGCACGTCTGTACGACGCTGCCGAGGGCGAAGTGGTGTCCGAACTGCGCGGAGCCTACTGATGCCGCCCACCGTCTCTCAGCTTCGAACGTGGTCACCGGAGAAATTGCGCACAAGCGCTTCGGAACTGATCGACATCGACCGGCAGATCGAAGCTCTCGGCAATGACGCCGGACGCAGCATCGACGCCGTCCGCGAATTCTGGCAGGGACAAGCGTCGAGCGCGGCGGCAGTGCAGTGGTCTGGCATCTCGCTTTCCTCGTCCCGGCTGTCGATTGCAGTTCGCGTAGTTGCGGATCTGTATGGCGGAGCGTCCAATACGATCGGTGCGGCGCGAAAATCAGTTCTGGACCTGGTCGAGGAGGCGACTCTCGAACACGGCTTGACGGTGTCAGACAGTGGAGCGGTATCGGCACCTGAGACGAAGCAGCCGTGGAATCTGGCCGACGCCATGCAAGATTCCGAAAACGCCACGGCTGCAAAGGTTTTTCAGCAGAAGATCTCCACTGCATTGACGGCACTCGACGACGAAGACAACCGGGCCGCGGCTGCTCTGGGTGAGGCCTTCCGAGAGATCGGATCACTCCTTGGCAATCAGCCTGATCGCCTCGACCGCACTGTCGTCGACATCCTCGACGGGAGGTCGACACTCCCCGGGACACCAACGGAGCTACACCGACTCTGGGAATCGCTCACGCCCAACGAGAAAGACGCGTTGGCGAGGTGGGATCCGTCCATCGGTAGCCGGGACGGCCTTCCCGCTCTCGACCGGGACTACTACAACCGGCGGTACCTCTCTGCGCTCGAGCAGTTGCCGGATCGAACGGTCGCTGCCGGATACACGACCGTGCGCGGCGAACTTCGACCGGACACGTTCCTTCTCTCGGTCACGGATGGGCACGCCGTCGTGGCAGTCGGTAATCCCGATGCCGCCGGCAACGTCGCAACACTGGTTCCCGGAACCGGCTCCGGGCTGTCGGGCGTCGGCGGAGACCTGCAACGAACCAAGGCCATGTACGACGCGTCCGTAAGGGCAGCACCGACGGAAGCCACATCAGTGATCCTGTGGTCCGGATACGACGCTCCCCCAGGCATTCCCGACGCAGCATCGGATCGGTACGCCACCTCCGCAGCGCCGAGGCTCGACAGCTTCCAGGACGGGTTACGAACCTCGCATGACGGTCCGCCTTCGCACAACGTGGTGATCGGTCATTCCTACGGCAGCACCGTCGTCGGTGCCGCGACTACCCGTGGCGCTTCTCTCGACGTCGACGAACTGGTTTTTGTCGCAAGCCCCGGCGTCGATGCCGAGCGCGTGAACGAACTGAGCCTGGACGGCGTCGACTCGGACGAGGTGGCTCGCCATGTTCATTCGACGACGGCCTTCTGGGATCCGGTCCAATTGATCCCCAAGATCCTCGGAGTCCACGGGTTCGACCCGTCGGATCCGGAATTCGGCGCGCAGGTATTCACCGGATCTCCCGGGGAGCCTGGGTTCGGAGTTCACAGCGATTACTGGGAAAGCGGAAACCCCGCACTCACCGAATTCGGACGGATCATTACCGGCCCATGAAAGAAGGCGCCGTACCGGTGAAGGTACGACGCCATCTCGGTGATGCAGGATCGGTTAGACGAGTTCGCGCTTGAGGTTGTCCAGGACCTGGGCCTGGATGCGCTGCAGACCCTTCGGAGCGAACGTGCGCTCGAAGAAGCCGCCGATACCGGTGGCACCCTGCCACTGGGTGAGCGTCGTCACCGTCGTTCCCGTGCCGTTGGGGGCAACGGTCCAGGTGGTGACGAGGCTGGAGTTCGCGTCCTTCTCGGTGATGACGTTGCCGTCGACCGTCACTGTCGCCTTGACGTTGCGCGAGCGCTTTTCCGTCGCCTTGAGCGTCCACTGCGCGACGGTTCCGTCACCCTGGCCACCTTCGACGACCTTGTAGTCGAGGTACTGCTCGGACAGGATTCGCGGGCGAACCGTCTCGTAGTCCGAGAGCGCCGCGAGCACCTTGTCGGGTGCTGCTGTGACGACTGTCGAACTCATTGCATTGACCTGACCCATATGCCCTACGTCTCCTTGCTCGACCAACGCGGCTCGATACCGCGAATGACTACCCGAATCCGCACCTCGAACTGCGCAGATATTCCTTTCCATACTGCCTGCTGCGCCCGGGTATCTCGACCATCTACCCATTCCGTGTGAGCTGGTTCACCACTCGGAGCATTTACCGAGTTCGATTGCAACAACTCGATCAAATTCGGGCATTAATACCCCTCCGGATAGCTTGCACACGCAACTACCGATAGCGTCAGGGTGTGACTCTCTCGTTCAATGGGGTAGTTCAGAAGTTAGATCGAATCCGGACAAAGCAAGGCCCGGGTTCCGATGCTGCGCGTGAAATGGGGTTCGAGCAGCACAGAGAAGGCGTCGAACGCCTACTCGCGTCATACCGCGCCATTCCCGCCGATGCTTCTGTACGCCTGGCAAAGAAGACATCCAATCTGTTCCGCGCTCGCGCCAAGACGTCGGCCCCCGGCCTCGACGTCAGCGGTCTGGCAGGTGTCATCGCCGTCGATGCGCAGGCGCGCACAGCCGACGTCGCCGGCATGTGCACGTACGAGGACCTCGTCGACGCGACGCTGCCCTACGGGCTGGCGCCCCTGGTCGTGCCTCAACTCAAGACCATCACCCTGGGCGGTGCGGTGACCGGCCTGGGCATCGAGTCCACCTCGTTCCGTAACGGCCTGCCGCACGAGTCGGTACTCGAAATCGACGTGCTGACCGGAAGCGGCGAGATCATCACCGCAACACCGGACGGCGAACACGCCGAACTGTTCTTCGGTTTCCCCAATTCCTACGGCACCCTTGGCTATTCGACGCGATTGAAGATCGCACTCGAACCCGTCAAGAAGTACGTCGCCTTGCGCCACGTGCGCTTCGATTCGTTGAAGAAACTCGAAGAAACGATGGATCGCATCGTCACCGAGCGCGAGTACGACGGGATCGCCGTCGACTATCTCGACGGGGTGGTCTTCACCGATTCCGAGAGCTACCTCACACTCGGCGTGCAAACCGACGAGGAAGGCCCAGTCAGCGATTACACCGACCAGGACATCTTCTACCGGTCGATCCAGCATTCGTCACTCACCCAGCCCAAGACGGATCGCTTGACCATTCGCGACTACCTGTGGCGCTGGGACACCGACTGGTTCTGGTGCTCACGGGCTTTCGGTGCACAGAACCCGAAGATCCGGCGCTTCTGGCCCAAGCAGTACCTGCGCAGCAGCTTCTACTGGAAGCTGATCGCACTCGACCACAAGTACGACATCGGAGATCGCCTCGAAAAGCGCAAGGGCAAGCCCCCGCGCGAACGCGTCGTCCAGGACGTCGAGGTACCCATCGAACGAACCGCGGACTTCGTCTCGTGGTTCCTCGAGGAAATCCCGATCGAACCACTGTGGTTGTGCCCGTTGCGTCTTCGTGAGCCAAGCCCGGCCGCCGCTTCTGCATCACGGCCGTGGCCCCTCTACCCCCTCGAACCCAAGCGCACCTACGTCAACATCGGCTTCTGGTCTTCGGTGCCGATCGTTCCCGGTGAGCGCGAGGGGGCAGCAAATCGACTGATCGAAGAAAAGGTCAGCGATTTCGACGGACACAAATCGCTCTACTCCGACTCCTACTACTCGAAGGAAGACTTCGAGGAGCTGTACTACGGCGGCGACCGGTACATCGGACTCAAGGAACGCTACGACCCGAAATCCCGTTTATTGGATCTATTCTCTAAGGCGGTGCAACGTAAATGACCACGTTCAAAGACTCCAAAAGCCAGGACAAGCTCTCTATTGCCGAGATTCTCGAGACGCTTTCCGACGGCATGCTGCCGCTTCGATTCACCGCGTACGACGGCAGCACCGCCGGCCCCGAAGATGCCGACTACGGACTGCACCTCAAGTCGACTCGCGGAACCACTTATCTCGCAACAGCTCCCGGTGACCTCGGCATGGCCCGCGCGTACGTCTCCGGCGATCTCGAAGCCGAGGGTGTCCACCCCGGTGATCCGTACGAGATCCTGCGCATCATGGGTGACGAACTCCACCTCAAGCGCCCGTCCGCACTGACGCTCGCCAGCATCACGCGCTCCCTGGGCTGGGATCTGTTGCGGCCCATCGCCCCGCCGCCCCAGGAACATCTCCCTCGCTGGCGTCGCGTCGCAGAAGGACTGCGTCACTCCAAGACTCGTGACGCCGAAGTCATCCATCACCACTACGACGTCTCCAACACCTTCTACGAGTACGTCCTCGGCCCGTCCATGACGTACACCTGTGCCGCTTACGACAATGCGGAACAGACGCTCGAAGAAGCCCAGGAGAACAAGTACCGCCTGGTGTTCGAGAAGCTCGGACTCCAGAAGGGTGATCGACTTCTCGACATCGGCTGCGGCTGGGGCTCGATGGTCCGCTACGCGGCCAGGCGCGGCGTCAAGGTGATCGGCGTGACTCTCTCTCGCGAGCAAGCGGATTGGGCACAGAAGGCCATCGAGGACGAGGGCCTCGCCGATCTCGCCCAGGTCCGTTTCTCCGACTACCGCGACGTGGCCGAGACCGGATTCGACGCAGTGTCCTCCATCGGCCTGACCGAGCACATCGGCGTCGGAAACTACCCGGCGTACTTCGAGTTCCTCAAGGGCAAGCTGCGTGAGGGTGGGCGTCTGCTCAACCACTGCATCACCCGTCCGGACAACCGAAGCAGCGCCAAAGCAGGCGGATTCATCGACCGGTACGTCTTCCCTGACGGGGAGCTCACCGGTTCGGGTCGCATCATCTCCGAGATCCAGAACGTCGGCCTCGAGGTGCGTCACGAAGAGAACCTTCGCGAGCACTACGCACTGACGCTCTCCGGATGGTGCCAGAATCTCGTCGACAACTGGGACGCGTGCGTCGCCGAGGTCGGCGAAGGAACCGCCCGCGTCTGGGGCCTGTACATGGCCGGCTCACGACTCGGGTTCGAGCGCAATGTCGTTCAGCTGCACCAGGTTCTGGCCGTGAAGCTCGGTCCCAAGGGTGAGGCGCATGTGCCGCTTCGCCCGTGGTGGAAGGCCTAGGGGCAAAGCCCCCGTGCGCCTTTTTGGTAGTGGGCACTACCAAAAAGGCGCACAGGTGCCGCAGGCACCCGACTGCGTCCTCACCCAGCCTCCGCGCCGCAAGACCGTCTCCACCTCGTGCGCAACCTGGCACGGGGTCTTCATCACCTCGTCGAATCCGTAGACCAACCGCGGACGACCTGCCAGCTCTGCCGCATTGTCACGGCGGCGATCACGAAATGCCACTTCTGCCATGGAATGCGCCCACCGACCGTCGAGACGCACGATCAGCGGCACACCGACTTCGCTGTAATCGCAGTCCTCGTACAGCGTGCGGCCGTCGACGCGGACCGGGGACTGGCGTCTGGCCGACGGCAACCCGTGCGCCTGCTCCACGTCGACCGCATAGTGGTATTCGAGCGTTGACTGCACCCCGTCTGCCAGGAGTCGTACCGCATCGGAAAGCGCACCCTTGAATCGATGTGGTGTTCGTTCGTCAATCCGACGACGCACATCGTTCAACGGAATTCGCGCATTTGTCACCGTGGTGATGAGTGAAACGTAGGCGCTTCGCGCTGTGGATTCGGCGGTCGCAAGATCAATCGCGGTATCCGCCCGCGACGTTCGAGGTATGACTGACGGCACGCCGATGTATCGGTGGGCTCGGGATCGGTGGACGACTACCCCGGGGTGAACCACGCCACCCACTCTGACAAGTGCACCCGACGTTCGCGCTGGAACTCGGCGGATTGTCGCGGACTGACAGCGAGCGGACTTGCCGTAGGGCACGGTGACATGGACTGGCTTGTCTGCGTCGATGCGACGCATTCCCCATTCCTCAGCTGCAGTGTCGTGGCTCAGAATCGCTTGCGGGCCACCATAAAGCCAAGCGGCGTTCAAGATCATTTCTCTGGTGAGCGGGCCAGCGGTCACTGCATACACGCCTTGTAGAACGCGCTGCCATTCGCCGCGGTCCAGAAAGTTCCGCAGCATCCCTCGGTTGTATCCGAATGACGAGAGTTGCTGTTGCCGTACCAGACCGGATTGCGCATCGAGAATCCGGAGAAACTCGCTTCCACCATGAGACGTAGTCATGGCACCAAGCGTCAGGCCGAACTCCGACAGGACTGACGTGAAATTCGCTGTCGGAGTTCGTCTGTGGATAACTCACAGGCTGGGGATAAACC